>CAJMOL010000018.1 GCA_905215095.1 uncultured bacterium
GCGCCCACCTATAAGAACAACAGCGTCTGGAAGTTCTACGGCACCAACAACACCAAGAAGACGGAGAACGACGACAAGGACAAGGACGAGAACGAGGACGAAGACGAAACCACCACGACGACTACCACAACCACCACGACCACCGAGACCACGGGCGGCGACGCCGCCGGCGGCACCGGTACGACCGGTGGCTCAACAGGCGGCTCCACTGGTGGTTCGACCGGCGGCGATGGCGGCACGCCTACGCCTACGCCCACTCCCGACCCCTCGCCCACGCCTGACGATACGGTCGGCTAGAAATCATCCAGCCATATGCAACAAGGCCCCCGAGCAGCTTACTAAACTGCTCGGGGGCCTTTTAGTTTGAAGCGACCTGGTGGGCGGTCTTTATACCGGCAAACAAAAAGGGGGTACCGACCAACGTCGATACCCCTTACAAGCCACGATGTCAGCGCGCACAGAGCCGAGCGCACGACCCGCACGCCTACTTGCGAGAATTGCTCAGCTTATTGATCAGCGCCTCGAGACGCTCGCCGTCCTCGGCCGTCTGGGCAATGACCAAAATCGTATCGTTGCCGGCAAGCGAGCCAAGCACATCGGGCAACTCTGCCGCATCAACGGCGGCGGCGATGCCGGAAGCCGTGCCAGGCTGAGCCTTGATCATAACCAGATTATCGGTACGCAGAACGCCCGTAACGAGCTCGGAAACCATACGCTGCAGGTGCAGGTCCTCTGCCAGAACATAGATGCCCTCAGGGAGCTTACGCAGCCCCATATCGGCAATATCGCGAGAGACAGTCGCCTGCGTGCAATCAAAGCCCCTAGCACGGAGCTCATCGACCAGCACGCGCTGCGTGCGGACGTCCTTATTGCGCACAATATCTCTAATGGCATCCTGGCGCCCATTGCGTTTTTTAGCCATACAAACCCTCTCTCCAAAAGATGGCGGAGACAATCAATCAGTGATTGAATAGTTTAACGCTATTTGAAGGCTTTTGTGTATAAGAACGCATTTCGAAACAATTCTATGCAAGTTTGTTTCGTAATGAGCCGTTTAGGCGGTTTTTGCGCCCGTCCGGTTAAGAAAAGCTGCCAGATGCGTACACATCACGCAGCGCGCGGGCTTGGCGCTGGCAATCGGCCCAAACAACAGACCGAGTCCCCGATGGTTGTCCTTGAGCGCGGCGACCATCTGACGGGTTCGAGGCGCATCGAGCATATCACGCATGCGGGCGGAACGCTCGATTGACGACAACCCGTGCGGGCTCAGGCACAAATTCTCGATGCAGGCGACCAGTCCGGCAAAGTAGAACTTTTGGCTTGCCAGCTTGAGCCGACCACCGCTATCTGCTTCCGAGAGTGAGTCCGCAAGCTCGTCGAGTGCTCGGATGTCATCGGATACCTTGGCATACATGGTGGGATCAAAGGCATCTGTAAGCTTAGGTGCCGCGGCGTGGAAACAAGCGTCGCCGCAGCCGGAGACGCACTGCGCCCGCGAGAGCGCGCACGCCATAAACCCAACTGTGCGAAACACCTTGTCGCACAAAAGGCATGCCTCAAACAGCGAGCGGCTGTACATCACGCCAGAGGTCTGAGCGACTAGGCCGCCTAAAATCAACTGGGACAGCCCGGTCACCATCGAAGACGTGTCTTCAATGACAAAAGGAGCAACATCCAAGACGCGCGAATGGCGCTCTCGGTGTGCATCATAGCGGTCGAGCGACACCGTGGGGAACACTATGTCTGCCGCAGTATCGCACGTGATATCGACCATCTTGGAAAGGGACTGCGGAGCTAACCACTCATCGGCGTTCATGGCGATGATTCGAGAGCCGCGCGAGGCAGCAAAACCGGCACGAAGACAAGCGCCGCGCTTCGCGTCCTCGACGTCAATCAAATCAATATGGATGTCCCTGTCGGCGGCAACTTGAAGCGAATGGCGCACACCAGGCGCAGCATCGCGGCAGACAACGACAATCTGCAAATCGTAGAGGTCTTGGTTCTGGATACTCTCGAGCGCACGCATCGCATAGCTGGGCGAACCTTCTACCACAAGGATCACCGAAAGTCGCGGATGCGAACCACGTCGAACCAAGTTTTCCGTCCTCTCGACAGCGCCAAATCAAACCGTCGTTCATGGTACACCCGAGCTATAAAAGCAACGAGCCGCCTAACATGTTGCACGCCAAGAACAGATGTTGCACACGCGCAGCCCACAGATGACAGGTGTCGACGCACGACGCGTCGAGCCCTCCCCTAGTCGAGCACGACAAGCTCGGCGGGATCGTAATCCACGCCCATAAACGTAAGGCCGCAGGCAGGAGCCGTGGGGCCCGCAGCGGTACGGTCGCAAGCATCGATGACCTCGCGCATCCACTCGGGTTCACGGCGATGCATGCCAATCTCGACAAGCGTGCCCACGATCGTGCGAACCATCGAATGCAGAAACGCATTGCCCTCGATGGTAAACGTCAGGATGTCCTCGCCAAACGCAACCTCATGGCCAAACTCGGCACGCATCACGCAGCGATGCGTGGGCTTGCCAACGGCCGAGGCAACCTTGCAAAAGCTCTTAAAGTCCTGCTCACCCAAAAGCGCGGGACAGGCCGCAGACATGGCCTCGACGTCCAAGGGATAGCGATGCCACCACACGGCACCCCGTGAGAGCACGGGACGCGCGTCGCGATCGGCAATACGGTACGTATATGTACGTGAACGCGCATCAAAGCGTGCAGAAAAGCCTTTACGGGCCTTGTAGACCTCGTTTATGGCGATATCTTTGGGTAGCAGGGCATCCATAGCCCGCAGCCACCTACGGCGCGTACAAGCGAGCTCAGCGTCCGTTACGGGCACGCTAATATACTGCGCTACCGCATGCACACCGGCATCGGTACGCCCCGCACACGTCAGATCGATTGGGCGGCGCAGCAGCGTCTCGATAGCGCGGCGCAACTTGCCCGCAACGGTCGTCTGGCCCGGCTGCTCGGCAAATCCGCTATAGGACGAGCCATCGTAAGCCACGCGGAATACGAGCGTAGCATCAAGCTCTGGAATCGAATTGAAATCAGACGGCGCGGTCATGGGCGCTCCCAACAAACAATCAACGGTATCGCGACAAAAAAAGAGGGGTACGCGAACGTACCCCTCGAATATAGCCTATGCAGACGGATTGTCTACTCAGCGGTCTCCTCGGCAGCGGTCTCCTCGACAGCCTCGACCTTCTTGGGAGCAGCGGCCTTCTTGGGGGCCGGAGCAGCCTTCTTGGCCTTAGGCGTGCAAGGCTCAGTGACGAGCTCCATGATAACGATAGGAGCGTTGTCGCCCTTACGGTTACCGAGCTTCATGATGCGGGTGTAACCGCCGTTGCGGTCCTGCCACATACCCTGAGCAGCCTTGTCGAAAATCTCGGCAACGAGCTGCTTATCGCCGAGCTTGGCGATGGCCAGACGACGAGAGTGCAGGTCGCCCTTCTTGGCCCAGGTGATGATCGGATCGACGACCGAACGCAGCGCCTTAGCGCGGGTCTCGGTGGTCTTGATGCGGTCGTTCTCGAAGAGGGCCTTGGCCAGGCTCTTCTTCATGGCCTTGGTGTGGCTCGCATCGGTGCCGAGCTTCAGGCCCTTCTTAACGTTGTGACGCATGGTCTAGTTTCTCCTCAAATATGCGAAGCATTAAGCCTTCAGGCTCAGGCCCATGGACTCAAGCTTGTCCTTCACTTCTTCGATCGACTTAACACCGAAGTTACGGATGTTAAGCAGATCGTTCTCCGAGAACTCAACGAGCTGACGGACCGAGTGAATGCTGGCGCGCTTAAGGCAGTTGTAGGAACGGACGGAAAGGTCCAGATCCTCGATCTGCTTGTCCAGCTCGGCGTTGTCGTTGGTGACCTCGGGAGCGAAGATCGAAGCCTCCTCCTCGACCTCGGGGGTCTCGGCAAGGTTCATAAAGGCAGCCATATGCTGGTTGATGATATTGGCAGCCTGGACCACGGCGTCGCGCGGGGCGATGGAGCCGTTGGTCTCGATCTCGAGGACAAGGCGGTCGTAGTCGGTGTGCTGACCGACACGGCAAGCCTCAACGAGCTTGGCGCAACGGGAAACCGGCGAGTACAGCGAGTCGACGTGGATCACACCGATGGGATCGTTGTCGCGCTTGTTGGCCTCGCCAGAAACATAGCCGCGGCCATAGCCGATGCGCATGCTCATGGTGAGATGGCCACCCTCGGTGAGCGTAGCGATGTGCTGCTCGGGGTTGACCAGCTCAAACTCGGACGGAATAAAGAAGTCCGCACCGGTGACCTCGCAGGGGCCGTCAACCGAAATGGTGGCGGTCGCCTCGTCGGTCGTGCCGAGAGCCCTGAAGACAAGACCCTTGACATTCAGGACGATGTCGGTGACATCCTCGACCATGTTAGGGATGGTCATGAACTCGTGCTGCGCACCATCGATCTGAATAGCCTCGACGGCGGCACCCTCGAGCGAGGACAGAAGAACGCGACGAAGGGAGTTACCCAGAGTATCGCCGTAGCCACGCTCGAGCGGCTCGACGGAGACACGAGCAGACGTCTCGTTGATCTCTTCGACCTGAACCTGAGGCCTAATGAATTCTGACATGTATTACCTCCAGCCTCAGCAGCCCGGATGGACTACTTAGAGTAGAGCTCGACGATGAGCTGCTCGTTGATATCACCGCTGATCTGCTCACGCGTCGGCAGAGCGAGCACGTTACCAGACAGCTTCTCGATATCGACCTCGAGCCAGCCAGGGACCTCGAAACGCTCGGAGGAAATCAGAGCCTCCTTGATGGGGAGGAGGTCACGGAACTTCTCGCCGACAGCGACGACGTCGCCGGCCTTGACGCGGTAGGACGGGATGTCCACGCGCTTGCCGTTCACGGTGAAGTGACCGTGACGGACGGACTGACGAGCCTCTTTGCGGGTGCGGGCGAAGCCAAGACGGAAGACGACGTTGTCGAGGCGAGACTCAAGGATGATCATGAGGTTCTCACCGGTGACGCCGTTCATCTTGCGGGCCTTGTTGAAGTAGCCGTGGAACTGCTTCTCCAGAACGCCATAGATGAACTTGACCTTCTGCTTCTCGCGCAGCTGCATGCCGTACTCAGATTCCTTGCGACGGCGCTTGGGCTGACGGATAGATTCCTTCTTGCTGCTGTAACCGAGCTCAGCGGGATCGATCCCGAGCTGACGGCAGCGCTTAAGAACAGGAGTCCTGTCGATTGCCATATTGATACGATCCTTTCAGTTACACGCGGCGACGCTTCTTGGGGCGGCAGCCGTTGTGCGGAATGGGGGTCTTGTCCTGGATGCTCGAGACCTCGAGGCCAGCAGCCTGGAGGGAGCGGATGGCGGTCTCACGACCGGAGCCGGGGCCCTTGACGAAGACGGAAACCTTCTTCATACCGTGCTCCATGGCCTGCTTGGCAGCAGCCTCGGCAGCCATCTGGGCAGCGAACGGCGTGGACTTACGGGAGCCCTTGAAGCCCACCTGGCCAGCCGACTTCCAGGAAATGACGTTGCCCTGGGGATCGGTGATCGAAACGATCGTGTTGTTGAACGTAGAACGAATGTGAGCCTGGCCCACGGAAATGTTCTTACGGTCCGCGCGCTTCAGACGGGCAGCGCGAACGTTCTTCTTAGCAGTAGCCATCTATCTAGCGCTCCTTATTTCTTCTTCTTAGCACCGATCTGACGCTTCGGGCCCTTGCGGGTACGAGCGTTAGTGTGGGTGCGCTGGCCGCGGACCGGGAGGCCCTTGCGGTGACGAAGGCCGCGGTTGCAGCCGATGTCCATAAGGCGCTTGACGTTCTGGTTGCGCTCACGGCGGAGGTCGCCCTCAACCATAATCTGGTTCTTGTCGATATAATCGCGGATGGCGTTAACCTCATCCTCGGTGAGGTCCTTAACGCGCGTATCCACGTTAACGTTGCACTCGACGCAAATCTTCGTCGCAGTGGTGCGGCCGATGCCGTAAATGTAGGTCAGACCGATCTCAACGCGCTTCTCACGCGGGAGGTCGACACCATTAATACGGGCCAACGTAGTCTCCTCTCTTAACCCTGACGCTGCTTATGACGGGGGTTCTCGCAAATGACGAGGACCTTGCCATGGCGCCTAATGATTTTGCACTTATCGCACATCTTCTTGACCGAAGGACGTACCTTCATCGTTCTTCCTTTCGGTAGCGCTCAAACTACTTCCCTACTATCTACTCGCCCAGCCGCAGGCGTTTAAAACTATGGCTGGTCTTCACACACAATCCGACCGTAGGTTGAGCTAAGCCTGCAGTCGGAAAAGGAGTGCGTGTATGCGTGCCGCTATTTGTAGCGATAGGTGATGCGGCCGCGGGTCAGGTCGTACGGGGAAAGCTCCACGACAACCCTGTCACCGGGGAGAATACGGATGTAATTCATTCGAATCTTGCCAGAAATGTTGCACAGAACCGAATGACCGTTCTCGAGCTCAACCTTAAACATGGCGTTGGGCAGCGGTTCCTTTACCGTACCCTCGAGCTCAATTGCGTCTTCCTTCTTCACAAGCAATCATCTTTCTCTAGAAAACGACAGCGATTGAGTATTCTACAACACGTATGCACGCATCGTAATAACTTCGTAATGGCTCCACAACTAAGTGGAACTTGTTACATTTCTCCGCCTTGGAGGGAGCACCAAGCACCTTGGGCATCCGTGGTGAGAATCACCGGACCATCATTGGTAATGGCGACGGTGTTCTCGTAGTGCGCGGCGGGCAGGTGATCGTTGGTCGTAACAATCCAACCGTCGGAGCCCGTGCTCACATGGTTGGAACCCATCGTAACCATCGGCTCGATGGCAATGACCATGCCGGCCTGGAGGCGAACGCCTCTCCCCTTCTTTCCATAGTTAGGAACGTTGGGGTCCTCGTGCATCACGCGGCCAATGCCATGGCCCACATAGTCACGAAGCACGCCATAGCCGTGAGACTCGGCGAGGGACTGAACGGCATAACCGACGTCCCCGATATGGTTACCGGGAACAGCCTGCTCGATGGCAGCCTTAAGGCAATCGCGCGTGACCTCGCACAAAGCCTTGGCTTCGGGCGTGGGGGTGCCGACGAAAAACGTCCAAGCGTTATCGCCGACCCAACCGTCGACAACGGCTCCCGTATCGATGGAGATGATATCGCCATCGCGCAGGATCATGTCGGGGTTGGGAATACCATGGACCACGGCATCGTTGATCGATGCGCAAATGGTCCCCGGGAACCCGCCGTAACCCTTAAAGGCCGGGGTGCCGCCATGCATGCGGATAATCTGCTCCGCGAGCTGATCGAGCTCAAAGGTGGAAACGCCGGGGCGCACCATGGCTCCAACGTGGCGGAGCGCCATCTTAGATAGCGCTCCTGCCTTCTTCATCTGCTCGATTTGCGTTGCAGACTTAATCTTGATCATAGACCGAGAGCCTCTTTGACATCCCCGTACACGGTCTCGCGAGCCTGGTCACCGTTGACCGACTTGAGCAGACCCTGGCCACGATAGTAGTCGACGAGCGGGCTCGTGGACTTCTCGTAGACGTCGAGACGGTTCTTGATGGTCTCGGGCTTGTCGTCGTCGCGCTGATACATCTCGCCGCCACACTTGGGGCAGGTAGCATCGGCAGCGGTGCCGGTGTAACCGCATGCGCGGCAGGTGCGACGCGAAGACAGACGATCGATAATGACCTCGGGGGCAACATCGACCAGAAGGGCGCAGTCGATCTCGCGACCCATGGCGGAGAGCTCGGAATCGAGCGTCACGGCCTGGGCGGTGTTGCGCGGGAAGCCGTCGAGGATGAAGCCCTGCTGGGCGTCATCGGCGGCAAGGCGCTCCTTGACAAGGTCGATCACGAGCTGGTCGGGAACGAGCTCGCCAGCGTCCATGTACTTCTTAGCCTGAATACCAAGCTCGGTGCCACCCTTAACGGCAGCACGCAGCAGGTCGCCCGTGGAAATGTGGGCGACGCCAAACTCGGCGACGAGCTCCTGTGCGACGGTGCCCTTACCGGCACCCGGAGCTCCGAGCAATACGAGGTTCATGAGCAATCCTCCTCTAGCCTATTTAAAGAATCCATCGTAATCATACATCTTGATCTGGCCTTCGAGCTTATCGACCGTGTCGAGCACGACGCCGACCATGATGAGGATGGACGTGCCGCCAAATGCCTGGATCAGATGGTTACCCGTGAAGGAGAAGATGATCGAAGGCACGATGGCGATGAGCGCCAAAAAGACAGCGCTGGGAAGCGTGATCTTGTTGAGCGCGTTCTTGATGTAGGCCGCGGTAGCCCTACCCGGACGCACGCCCGGAATAAAGCCGCCCTGCTTCTTAAGGTTATCGGCCGTGTCATCGGGGTTGAACACCATGGAGGTGTAGAAGTACGCGAAGAACACGATGAGGACAACGTTAAGCACCCAGTTGAGCCAACCGGTCGAAAGCGCAGAGGCAACTGCCTGAATCCAGCCGATGCCGGGGAAGAACACGGCAATCTGGGCCGGGAAGTACAGCAGCGCCGAAGCGAAGATGATCGGCACGACGCCCGCGGTGTTGACCTTGATGGGCAGGTAGGTGGTCTGGCCACCCATCATGCGACGGCCCACGACGCGCTTAGCGTAGGAGACCGGAATGCGGCGCTGGCCGCGCTCAAGGAAAACAATCAGCGGGATAACCAGCAGGATGATGGCGCAGATGATCACCATGGTGATGATGCCACCGGCGTTACCCTCGGTGCTGGAGAAGATCGCCTGCGGAAGACCGGCCATGATGTTCGCGAAGATGATCAGCGACATGCCATTGCCGATACCGCGCTGGGTGATGAGCTCACCAATCCACATGATCAGCATGGCGCCCGCGGTGAGCGTACCGACGATCATGAGGTCAAAGATGATCTCGGGAGCGCCGGCACCGTTGAAGCTAATGCCGAAGCTCTTAAAGAGGAAGAGGTAACCCACGGAGTTGAGGATAGCCAGAGCCAAGGTGAGGTAACGCGAATACTGCGTAATCTTGGTCTGACCGACCTCGCCCTCGCGGGCAAGCTCATGCAGGGAAGGCACGACGGCCTGGAGCATCTGGAGGATAATCGAGCTCGTGATGTACGGCATGATGCCCAAAGAGAACACCGAGACATAGCTCAACGCGCCACCAGAGAAAAGATTCAGGAGGGCCATAGCACCTGCGGCGACCGAGTTGCTCCCGGTCGAGAAAAGGCCCAGCATCCCCTGGAAGGGAATGCCGGGCACAGGAACGTGCGCACCAATGCGGTACACGACGAGCATAGCTATGGTAAAAAGAATCTTTTCGCGCAGTTCTTTGATGCGGAAAGCATTCTTAAGACCATTTAGCACGGCAGCTCGACCTTTCCGCCGGCGGCCTCGATCTTGGCCTGCGCAGAAGCGCTGACCTTGTCGACCTTGACCGTGAACTTCTTGGTGAGCTCACCATTGCCGAGCACCTTGACGGGCTCGAACTCGCTCTTGGTGATGCGAGCGGCCTTAAGAGCGGCACCGTCGATCACAGCGCCGTCCTCGAACTTACGCTCGAGACGCTCGACGTTGACAGCGGTGTACTCGATACGACGGGGGTTGCGGAAGCCCGGAAGCTTGGGCAGGCGCATAGCCAGCGGAGTCTGGCCACCCTCGAAGCCGGCACCCTTGGTGCCACCAGAGCGGGAACCCTGGCCCTTCTGACCGCGGCCAGAAGTGGTGCCGTGACCCGAAGAATTGCCACGGCCGACGCGCTTGCGGTTCTTGGTGGAACCGGGCGCGGGAGTAAGATCGTGAAGCTGCATTTGCTACTCCTCTACAATCTCGACAAGGTGCTTGACCTTGAAGATCATGCCGCGGACGGACTCGTTGTCAGCAATCTCGCGAACCTCGCGGATCCTGTGGAGACCGAGGGCACGGACAGTACGGACCTGGTCCTGCTTGCAACCGTTGGTGCTGCGGACCTGCTTGATCTTGATGGTGTCAGCCATGCTTAGTTCTCCTTACCGACGAACATCTCGGAGACCGTCAGGCCACGGCGAGCCGCGACGTCCTCAGGGCTGGAGAGCTCCTTGAGGCCCTCGACGGCAGCCTTGATGATGTTGAGGCCGTTGTCGGTACCGAGGGACTTGGACAGGACGTTCTTGATGCCAGCAAGCTCAAAGAGGGGACGCACAGCGCCGCCGGCGATAACGCCGGTACCCTCGACAGCGGGCTTGATGATGATGCGGCCGGCACCAAAGTGACCGAGAACCTCGTGCGGAATGGTGCCCTGATCGGTCACCGGCACGTGGAACATGTTCTTCTTGGCATCGAGAGACGCCTTGGAGATGGCCATGGGCACCTCAGCGGACTTGCCCATGCCAACGCCGACGTTGCCCTTGCCGTCGCCAACGACGACGAGAGCGACGAGGCTCATGCGACGACCACCCTTGACGGTCTTCGACACGCGGTTGATGTAAACGACGCGCTCCTCGAACTCGGAGGCCTCGCGCTGCTGCTTCTGATTACGAGCCATGTGCTACATACCTCCTAGAACTCGAGACCGGCGGCACGAGCACCGTCGGCGAGGGCCTTGACGCGGCCATGGTAGATACGGCCACCGCGATCGAAGGCGACCTTGGTGATGCCGGCCTCGATGGCGCGCTTGCCAACGAGCTGACCGACCTTCTCCGCAGCCTCCTTGTTCGAGGTGTGGGTGCCCTTGAACTCGGCCTCGAGGGTCGAGGCAGAGACGAGCGTCAGGCTGGAGCCCTTGCTGTCGTCGATGATCTGGGCATAGATGTTGGCGTTAGTACGGGTCACGCGAAGACGCGGACGCTCGGCGGTACCCGAGACCTTGCCGCGAACACGACGCTGACGACGCTTGAGGCCTTCCAGCTTCGCCTTATGCTTGTTCATACGTAAACTCCTAAAAAGGTTGATCTTGCCAGCACCTGACGGGGTGCTGGTCTTATGCGAGTGAGTCGGTTACGACTACTTGGCGGCCTTACCCAGCTTGCGGCGGATGTGCTCGCCAACGTAGTGGATACCCTTGCCCTTGTAAGGCTCGGGAGGACGATGACCGCGGATCTCAGCGGCGATCTGACCGACCTGCTGCTTGTTGATACCCTTGACGTTCACGTGGGTGTTGTCGGGAACCTCGAAGGTGATGCCCTCGGGAGCCTCGACGATCACGGGGTGCGAGAAGCCCAGGGAGAACTCGAGGTTCTTGCCCTTCTGCTGCACGCGGTAACCGACGCCGGCGAGCTCGAGCTTCTTCTCGAAGCCCTCGGAAACGCCAACAACCATGTTGTGGATGAGGGCGCGGGTGAGGCCGTGGCGGGCACGGGTCTCACGCTCGTCGTCGGGACGGGAAACGGTGAGGACGTTGTCCTCGACGTTGATAGCGAGCTTCTCAAAGACATCGAGCTCGAGCTGGCCCTTGGGGCCCTTGACGACAACGTTGTTGCCGTTGACTGCCACTTCGACTCCGGCGGGAATCTGGACAGGCTTATTACCGATACGAGACACGGTGATCTCCTTTCCTTCTACCTACCGAGCGAATTACCAGACGTAAGCGATGATCTCGCCGCCGACGTTGTGCTTGCGAGCATCGCGGTCGGTCATGACGCCATGGCTGGTGGAAATAATGGCGGTACCAAGGCCACCGCGGACGCGGGGCATGTCGGCAACGCCGGTGTACTTACGCAGGCCCGGCTTGGAAATGCGGCGGATGCCGTTGATGACCTTAGCCTTCTTGGGACCATACTTAAGCGTGATGTGCAGAGTCTTCTGGGGAACGGTGTCCTCGACATCGTAGCCCTCGATGTAGCCCTCCTCGTGCAGAACACGAGCGATCTCGACGAGCTTCTTGCTGCTCGGCATGGAGACCGTGGCCTTGTTCACAGAGTTAGCGTTACGGATGCGCGTAAGCATATCTGCGATCGGGTCTGTAAGGTTCATACAGATTCTCCTTCGTTCTTGATGAACACGTGCTCTTGGTTCTTCGCCGCCCTTAACGGCAAAGCCTAACTAGCGCGTTTTCCCTGTTCCAAACGGATGCTTGAAACGCTGGTAGTGACTTACCAGCTGGCCTTCTTAACGCCGGGAAGCTCGCCCTTGAGTGCAAGCTCACGGAAGCAGACACGGCACAGGCCGAACTTGCGGTACACAGAGTGCGGACGGCCGCAGCGCTGGCAGCGCGTGTACTCACGAGTAGAGAACTTCTGCTTGCGATTGCACTTGACGATCATCGATGTCTTAGCCACTTATATCCTCCTCACATAGAGTATTGTTCGCCCCAAGCGCCGTCCCCTTGTGGGAACGGCGCTTATAGGGCAGGTGAACCTATTTCTTGAACGGGAAACCGAAGGCGTCCAGAAGGGCCTTGGCCTCCTCATCGGTGTTGGCGGTGGTCACGAAAGTGATGTCCATACCACGCTGGTGATCGACGGAGTCGAAGTCGATCTCGGGGAAGATGAGCTGCTCGGTGACGCCCATGGAGAAGTTACCACGGCCGTCGAAGCTCTTGGCGGAGATGCCGCGGAAGTCGCGGATACGGGGGATCGCGACGGAGGTCAGACGATCGAAGAACTCCCACATACGGTCGCCACGCAGGGTAACCTTGCAGCCGATCGGCATACCAGCGCGCAGGCGGAAGGTAGCGATGGACTTGCGGGCACGGGTGATCATCGGCTGCTGGCCGGTGATGGCGCGCAGGTCGCGCACGGCACCGTCGATGGCCTTGGAATCGGTAGCGGCCTCGCCGACACCCATGTTCACGACGATCTTCTCAAACTTGGGGATCATCATGACGTTCTCGTACTGGAACTTGTCCTGAAGCTGCTGCTTGACCTCGTTGTTGTACTTGGTCTTCAGACGCGGCACATACTTCTCTTCTGCCATTGTTCACTCCTTCTTGGGGTTTTAAGCACGGGGCGTGGCCACGATGGGTTGTCCTCGTGCCTCCTGGCTGCATCCGCGCCGCTCATGGCATTTCGCGGTTTGGACTCGACGCAGCAGGAGCCGACAAAACAATCGGTACTATACGCGCATCGGGAGCGTATTTCCAGAAAAACCTCGTCTGCCTGCACAACTCCACAACTCCCCCGCACAAATGGGTCCCAAACAGCAGTTGCGGTGAAATAGGGACTGTTTGGCAACCTAACAGGCTTAAACAATCCGTATTTCACCGCAACTTATTGGCGGGGATGCGACTAGCGTTTGCGGGGGACGAGTTTGGTGCGGCGCAGGTGGATCATCTCGGCGGCGATGGAGATGGCGATCTCCTCGGGGTCCTCGGCCTCGATGGCAACGCCGATCGGAAGGTGCAGCTCGTCGATCTGGTCCTGCGTAAAACCTTCCTGCTCCAGGCGGGCACGCACAAAGGCCGTCTTGCGGCGCGAACCCAGACAGCCCAGATAGGCAGGCTTGGCACGCATGGCCTGAATCACCACGTCGATATCGGACTTGTGGCCCGCCGTGGCGACCACCACCAAGTCGCGCGGACCGATGGGGCACTGCTTGCCCAGGTTCTTGTAGTCGACCAGACGACGGTCGTAGACACCGGGCACCCATTCGGGCGTCAACGTGCCGG
>CAJMOL010000019.1 GCA_905215095.1 uncultured bacterium
CGCTCGAGTCGTATTTCAATTTTGGTGCGTATGCGATTATCTCGTCGGTCATCGTATCGGTGGGGCTGGTGTTCTCGGGCATGAACGAGCCCGAGCGCGTGCGTCGTATGGATGCCGGCCCAATCTCCGAGCGCCAGCGTTCGCTTGCCGTGTTTGCGGCCGCCGCCGTGCTCACCGTCTGCATCTGGTTTGTGTCGAGCATGATGGGCGTCGTGGGCTTTGCCGGCGCGGTCGCCGAGGTCGGTGTGGGTCGTGTGTGCCTGGCGCTGGCGGCGACGTTTGCCCTGGCGTGCACGCCGCTGGCCGTTGGCTTTACGTTGTCGAGCTTGGGCGCGCGCGAGGAACTGCTCAACGGCGTGGGCAACCTGCTTGGCATGCTCATGACGTTTTTGGGCGGAGCCTGGATGCCGCTGTCGCTGATGGGCCCGGCCGTGCAGACCGTGGCGCACTTTGTGCCGACATATTGGGTGAACGACGCGATCGGCAAGGCGCTCGCATCGGATTTGACGTCTGCCGTGCTGGGCGACATCGCCTGCGACCTAGGCGTCACGGCGCTCTTTGCCATGGCCATTGCCGCCGTGGGCCTCGCCCTCGCACGCGCCAAATCCCGCGCCTAGCCACCTAGTCATTTAAGAACGTCCCCAATGGCTAGTCTGAAATAAATCCCAGGCCTCGCTCCAAAATAGTTCGCCAAGGTTTACTATTACGTTCATAAAGTAGTACGAGGTTAACAATGGGGGATACCATGGCAACGCAGAGAACCTACGTCCAGGTTAAGGATCTCAAAAAGCACTACGGCGACGGTGATGCGCGCCTGACGGTACTCGATGGCATCGACACGTCCATCAACCGCGGCGAGATCTGCGTCATGCTGGGGCCCTCTGGCTCGGGCAAATCGACATTCCTCAACCTGATCGGCGGCCTGGAGGATGCCGACGCCGGCTCTATTCTGGTGGACGGCTGCGACCTCACGGTGCTCAAGCCCGCCGACCTGGGCGAATACCGCCGCCGTGAGCTGGGCTTTGTCTTCCAGTTCTACAATCTGGTGCCCGATCTCACCATCAAGGAGAACATCGAGGTCACGGCGCACCTGTCCAAAAACCCGCTCAATGTCGACGACCTGCTGCGCTCGCTGGGCCTCTATGAACATCGCAACAAGTTCCCGCGCCAGGTCTCGGGCGGCCAGCAGCAGCGTTGTGCCATCGGTCGCGCGCTTGTCAAAAACCCGGGCTTGCTGCTGTGCGACGAGCCCACGGGCGCGCTCGATTACAAGACATCCAAGGAAATCCTGCAGCTCATGGAGGATGTCAACCGCGAGTACGGCTGCACCATTATCATCGTCACCCACAATGCTGCCATCGCCCGCATGGCCAATCGCGTGCTGCGCCTGCGCGACGGGCACATCGTCGAGGATGAACTCAACGAGTCGCCCGTTGCGGCCGCCGAGCTCGATTGGTAGGCGGCGCCATGACACCTCTCGCAAAACGTCTCCCGCGCGAGCTGCGCCGCAATATCGGCAAGTACCTGGGCATCTTTTTGCTTATGTGCGGAAGCATTGCCCTTACATCGGGCTTTTTGCTCGCGGCGCATTCCATCGGTTGCCTTATCGACGACATGCGCGATGCGTACACGATTGAGGACGGCCGCGTGACCACCTCCTTCGAGGCTACCGACGATCAACTCAAGGCTGCCGAGGATGCCGCCAGTGACGTCGGCGGCGTTACGTTCTACAAGAACTTCTCCATCGATGCCACCATCAAAAAGGCATCCGGCGACGACGGCACCAAGCGCACCCTGCGCACCTACGCGCACCGCACCAAGGTCGATATCGCGTCCTACTGTGAGGGCAAGGAGCCCAAGGCGGACGACGAGGTGGCCATCGACCGTGTCTTTGCCACCAACAACGACCTCGCCGTGGGCGATAAAGTCGAGCTCGAGGGGCGCACCTACACCATCTGCGGCATCATGACCCAGCCCGATAGCCAGGCGCTGTTCCTCAACAATTCGGACTTTACGGTGAACACCATCACCTATGGCGTGGCCGAGGTCACCGACGCCGGCTTTGCCGCGCTCGAGGATGCCGGCGGCGCGCCCGCCTACACCTACTCCTTTACCTTTGCCGATCGCGATCTCTCCACCGCGGACCGCACCGATGCCGAGCAAGATATGGTGGAGGCACTGACCGACGCCGATGCGCGCGTGGATGACCTCATCGACGCCGATTCCAACCAGGGCATTGGCTACGCGCGTGACGACGTGGACGGCGACTCCATGATGTGGATGACGTTGCTCGACATCATCATCGTGATCATGGCATTTGTCTTTGTGGTCCTTACCGACGCCACCATCGAGGAGGAGAGCGCCATCATCGGCACGCTGCTCGCCAGCGGCTATCGTCGACGCGAGATCGTGCTGCACTACCTGGCACTTCCCGCCATCGTGGGCGTGGTCGCGGCGCTTTTGGGCACCGCTCTCGGCATTGCGTTCTTTACCGAGCCCATGCGCAGCCTCTATTACGGTTCGTACAGCCTGCCGCCTTTCCAGGTGTACTGGAGCTGGGAGATCTTCGTGAAGTGTGCCGTGGTTCCCGCCGCCGCGCTCATTCTCATCACGCTGGTGGGCCTGCTTCGCAAGATGGGCAAGACGCCGCTGCAGTTTCTTCGCCACGAGGCGAGCGGCAAATCGGGCACCAAGCGCGGCTTGCAGCTGCCGGAGCGCATGGGTTTTGTTTCCCGCTTCCGCCTGCGTATCTTCCTGCGCAACCTGGGCAACTTCGCCACGCTCTTCGTGGGCATTGCGTTTGCGTCGCTGCTGCTGCTCTTTGGCCTGGCGATTCTGCCCACGATGACGCACTATGCGGACAACCTCGAGACAAGCCTGGTCGCCGAGCACCAGTACACGCTCAAGGCGCCGCTGGAGCTCGAGGGCACTGCCGAGGAGCGCGAGCAGTGGTCGGCACTCGAGCGCTTGCAGTCGGTGGACGGTGCGCTCCTCACCGCCGCCCAAGATGCCGATGACGAGCTTGACGACGTGGCCGATGCGGCGCAGACGGCAGCCGATGCCGCGACCGCATCTCCGTCTGCCGAGAGCCTGACCGCAGCGCAGAACGCGCTTGCCAAGGTCCAGGACAAGAAGGATGCGCTTTATGCGCGCCTCGATGACCTTGCCGATGCCCTCGGCTGCGACCGCGACGAGGCTATCGACCTGATCGACAAGGCCTCTAAGATCGACACTGACAACGACGACATTCACCCGGTTAACACGACCGATAACGGTGCAGACAAGATTGCGCAGGCCGAGAAATACGCCGTTTACCAGCTGCAATACGACCGCGGCGATGGTAATGGCGAGGAGACGATTTCCGTCTATGGCATTTCATCCGATTCGCGCTATTGGAAAGACCTCAACGTCGGCGATGGGCGCGTCGTCTTTGGCGGCGGCCTGCTCGATAAGTTTGGCTGGAGCGAGGGCCAGAAGGTCACGCTCAGCGACAAGTACGAGGGCGAGCATTATTCTCTTGAGTACGCGGGCAAGGATTGTGCCTGGGGCTCAAAGTCGGACATGAATATCTATATGAGCATCGACGACTTTAACGAGCTGTTCGACAACGACGCCGCCTACTTTAACGGCTATGTGAGCGACGAGAAGCTCGACCTCGATGCTCGTTACTTTGCCGGCGACACCACGCCCGACGACATGCGCGCCGTGGGCGACCAGTTTATAGGCATGATGAGCAAAATGATCGGCATGATGGTCGGGCTCGCGGTGTTTATCTTCCTGCTGTTTATGTACCTGCTGACCAAGGCTGTGATCGACCATAGCGCCCGGTCGATTAGCTACATGAAGGTCTTTGGCTATCGCGATAGCGAGATCTCGCATCTGTACATCCGCTCGATCACGCTGTGCGTGGCGGCGTCGCTCGTGCTGAGCCTGCCGGTCATTATTGGCTCGCTCACGGCCATCTTCCGCTCGATGCTGCTCGCCTACAACGGCAATATCGAGATCTACGTGCCCGCTTGGTCCATGGCCGCATGCGTCGGCATCGGCTTTGCGACCTACCTGGTCGTGGCGCTGCTACACACGCGCTCCATCAAACGCGTCAGCCTCGCCGAGGCGCTCAAGGTCCAGGAATAGAGAACCGCCCGCACGCGGGGGTACGAACCGAAGGAAGGGTGCCCCCGCGTTATTTGCCCGCCAGGCCCGACGTGGGCAAACGCGCGCAACGTCAGACTTCCCCGAACAGAAGGAGACCCATGGCAAGATCGGCAGAGGAGCTCAAGCAGCTCTCCATCAAGGAGTTCACCGAGGCGGCAAAGGTCTACGAATCCGGCCATGCCGGCATTTACGAGATGTGCAAGGACGACTATCCGCAAATGCTCGAGGAGCTTGAGCTCGAACCGTTCGAGGACGCGCTCGACGTGGGCTGTGGAACCGGAACCGTCCTAGAACTGCTCCACGCCCGGTACCCCAGCAAGCACTTGACTGGACTCGACCTCACACCCGGGATGATCGACGTCGCCCGGGCAAAGCAACTCGATAACGTCAACTTTGTCGTCGGAGACGCGGAGGCACTGCCCTTCGAGCCCCGGAGCTTCGACGCCGTGCTCTGCTCCAACAGCTTCCACCACTACCCGCATCCGGAGAGGTTTTTCGCCGAGGTGGCGCGCGTCCTTCGACCCGGCGGGCGACTGGTCCTTCGCGACTACACCTCGAACGATGTCGCGGTTTGGCTCATGAACAACATCGAGCTACCGCTGGCACGCTTCTTGGGCCATGGCGACGTGCGCATCCTCAAGCTGTCCGAGCTACGCGCGCTCGTCGAGGAATCCGGGCTCACCCCGCTCAAGCTCGAGGCGCAGAAGGGATTCCGCGCGCATCTGGTCGCGCGAAAGGGCTAGCGGTCCACGCCAGAGGCGCCCGGCAAGAGTGGTCATTGGGGACAGTCTTAAATGACTAGTCATCGGGGACAGTCTTTGCCGATTCGCCGGTTCGCCGGCCGGGCTGGCAAGGACTGTCCCTAGTTGCCGGCAGGAAAGGAACGTCCCTAGCTGCCAGGTGGCGAGGCACTCATTTAAGTCCGTCCCCAATGAGTGGTTTCCCCAATGAGTGGTTTCAGTCATTTAAGTCTGTCCCCAATGACTAGGTGCCGTACTTGACTTTAACTCTGCTTTAACTGGTACCATCCTCTATGTCTGTAACGCCATATAGACCGAGGGGATAGATCTATGACCGCAACTGCACCCGCAGCACCTGCTAAGGTGTACTTCACCAACCTGCGCACGCATGCTCGCGAGAGCCAGCTCGACAAGCTCAAGCGCCTCATCCGTCACGCCGGTATTGAGCAGATCGACTTTGAGAACAAGTTCGTCGCCATCAAGATTCACTTTGGCGAGTTGGGCAACCTGAGCTTTTTGCGCCCCAACTACGCTCGCGCCGTCGCGGATGTCGTGAAGGAGCTGGGCGGCAAGCCCTTCCTCACCGACTGCAACACGCTCTATGTGGGTAGCCGCAAAAACGCGCTCGAGCACATCGACACCGCCTACCAGAACGGTTTTACCCCGTATGCCACGGGTTGCCAGATCATCATCGCCGACGGTCTCAAGGGCACCGACGAGGCGCTCGTCCCGGTCGAGGGCGGCGAGTACGTGCGCGAGGCCAAGATCGGTCAGGCACTCATGGATGCCGATATCGTGATTAGCCTCACCCACTTTAAGGGCCATGAGCAAGCCGGCTTTGGCGGCGCCATGAAGAACCTGGGTATGGGAGGCGGCAGCCGTGCCGGCAAGATGGAGCAGCATGCCGCCGGCAAGCCGAACGTCTCGACCGAGCACTGCGTTGGCTGCCGTGCCTGCGAAAAGATCTGCGCGCACAACGCTGTCTCGTTCACCGACACCCGCGAGCGCGAGCTTGCCAACGGCAACACCCGCACGGTGCACGTGGCCGCCATCGACCACGATCGCTGCGTGGGCTGCGGACGCTGCATTGCGGCATGCAACCAGGACTGCATCAAGCCCGGCTATGAGGCCGCGGCAGACGTGCTCAACTGCAAGATCGCCGAGTACACCAAGGCCGTCGTCGACGGCCGCCCGAGCTTCCACATCTCGCTCGCCATGGATATCAGCCCCAACTGCGATTGCCATCCCGAAAACGACACGCCTATCGTCAACGATATCGGCATGTTCGCGAGCTTCGACCCGGTCGCCATCGACCAGGCCTGCGCCGATGCCGTCATGGCATCCGAGCCGCTGCCCAACACCGAGCTCACCGACAGCGCGGCCAAGATGGAGCACAACCACGAGCATCTGGAGGGCGAGCAGGCCAAGGACCCCTTCTGCATCACGCATCCCGACACCGACTGGCGCGCCTGTATCGCACACGCCGAGAAGATCGGCCTGGGCACGAGCAAGTACGAGCTCATCGAGGTCAAGTAGCGCCTAGTTATTGGACAAATGAAGCGCTTTTCTGGCGCAAGTAGAGCAAAAGCCGCCCGTGGGCACAGCGCTCACGGGCGGCTTTTCGGAAGTATGCGGCAAATTTCGAGACCGCCGAGCACACGACGTTTTTTGGCAACAAAACCCCTGATAAATTGTTGGTAAAACTGCGGTCTGGTCGGCAGTTCCAGATTTTGCCGCATACTTTCGAAAATAGGGGGTCAGATAAAGCCCCAGACGTTGCTTTTTGCCTAAAAGTACTCGTCGAGGAAGTTGTTGACTGTGTTCCAGTAGAGCTCGGGGTCAACTTGCGCACTCTTGGCGTGGGTGGCGCCATGGATGGTGAGCTTTTGCTTGACCTTGCTGGCGCACGCGTCGTAGTTTTGGTCGAGCATACTGTACGGCACAAAGGTGTCCTGGTCGCCGTGGATAAACAGCATGGGAACCGTCGCGTGTTTGAGTTGCTCCACACTGCTCGCCTTATGAAAGTCGTAGCCCGCGCGCACGTTGCACACCAAATTTGCTACATCGAGCAAGGGAAAACTGGGCAGGCCGAACACGTCCTTGAGCTGCAGAGAAAACTCGTCCCAAACACTCGTATAACCGCAGTCCTCGATAATGCATTTTACGTTTGCGGGCAGAGATTCCCCCGCGACGTTCATGGCGGTTGCCGCACCCATCGACTCGCCAAAGACCAAGATGCGTGCCTCGGGGTCAGCCTGAACGATCCGCCCAATCCATGCAACGACATCTAGCCGCTCGGGCCAGCCCATGCCGATATAGTCGCCGCCGGAGCGCTCGTGGGCGCGGGCGGCGGGTGCGAGTACGTTCATGCCGCGGTCGTGGAATCGCTTGACGTATCGGGCCATACCGATGGGCTCGTTGGTATATCCATGCAGGCAGACGGCGTAGTCGTGCGTGCTCTCCGAAGCAGCAAAATACCAAGCGGCAAGCTCGGTTCCGTCATCTGCGGTGAGGCTGCTGCTCTCGCGATTCTCTTTAAACCACGCCCGCGCCTCGGTGTCCTCGGCATCCGGCTGCTCACCTTCTTTGTCGTTCTTGCTATCCTGCATCATCTTCATGGTGTACGGCGCTTGGGGGTTCAGGGCAAAGTCAAACAAAAAGTTGCCGGCAAATCCGAGCAGCGCAACGACAACCACCAGTGCAACGATGCCGGCTATCTTGAGCTTTCGATGGGAACGTGCGTTTTGAGCCATGCAGTATTCTCCTATAAGATGTTAATACATCAACATTTAATGCAAGCGCATTATGGACGTTCGCCGTTGATGCGTCAACAGACAAAGAATGGGTAAACAAAGGGTCACGTATGGTGCAAATTTCGCACGCACCCAGACGCTTTGATATAGTGTTGAGAACTCTTTACGTTGGAGGATGTAACCGGCATGTCCGATTCGAGCGACAGTTCTAAGCCGCGACCCAAGACCGCGGCCGTTCCACACTACACGGTGGGCGAGGAGATCATGAACTCCGTCACCCATGGTGTCGGCTGCCTGCTGGGTATCGCGGGCCTGGTGCTCCTGATCGTATTCGCCGCCCTGCGCGGCGGAGGCCCAGCCCACATGGCCGCGGCAATTGTCTATGGCGTCAGTATTATCCTCGAATACCTAGCCTCCACGCTCTACCATGCGATTCAGCCCGCGCGCGCCAAGCGCGTGTTTCGCATCATCGACCACAGCTGCATCTACTTGCTCATAGCCGGCAGTTATACGCCGTTTTGCCTCATCACGCTTGCAAACGACGGCGGCCCTGCGCTGTTCTTTGCCGTATGGGCCATCGCCATTATCGGCATCGCCCTCGAGTGCTTTATGCGCGAGCGTCAACCGCACTGGGTAAGCGGCCTGGTCTACCTGCTGATGGGCTGGCTCGTCGTCTTTAAGCTGCCCGAGCTCGTGGCGCTGCTCAACCCCGTCGCGCTTGCCCTGCTCGCCGTCGGCGGCGTGTGCTATACCGTGGGCGTGCCGTTCTATATCGCCAAAAACGTTCGCTATCTGCACAGTGTGTTTCACCTGTGGGTGCTCGCCGGCAGTATCTTCCAGTTCATGGCGGTGATCCTCTTCGTAATCTAGCGACCGCGCCCACGGCCCCGCTCGCACGGGCGACTGGCGCAATTGCCGTATCCGCGATCAACGTTTTAACCTAACGTCCCGAATCTTGGAGGTTCGAGAAACTCCCGATGGACATAACCATCTCCCTTATCACCACCCTCGTTTTGACCCTCATCAACGGCTACTTCTCTATGTCCGAGATGGCTCTCACCACGGCTAAGCGCGCCGTGTTGGAGCACGATGCCGAGGAGGGCGATAAGCGCGCCGAGCGCGCCGTCCAGCTCGCCGCCGACTCCGACCAGCTGTTGGCCACCATCCAGGTTGCCATTACGCTCGTGGGCTTCGCCTCGTCCGCCGTCGCCTCGACGAGCCTGTCCGACCCGCTTGCCACGTGGCTCATGAGCTTTGGCATCGCGCCGCTTTCCGCCATCGCGCGCGGCCTGGCGCCGGTCATCATCACTGTTGCCGTCGCCTTTGTGTCCATCGTGATCGGCGAGCTCGTGCCCAAGCGCATCGGCCTCGCTAACGCCGAGGGCGTATCCAAGCAAGTCGTGGGACCGCTCTCCGTGTTCCAAAAGATCGCCCGCCCGCTCGTGTGGCTGACCGGTGCCTGCTCCGACGGCCTGGCCCGCCTCCTGCGCATCAAGAGCGCCGATGACCGCCAGAATGTCTCGGAGGAAGAAATCAAGTACATGGTCTCGGAGCAGGACGACCTGCTCGACGAGGAAAAGCGCATGATCCACGAGATCTTCGACCTGGGCGACACCGTGGCTCGCGAGGTCATGGTGCCGCGCGTGGACACCACCATGTGCGAGGACGACGAGACGGTCGCCGACGTGCTGTCCACCATGCGCCAGACCGGCTTCAGCCGCATCCCCGTCTATCACGAGGACCCCGACAACGTCGCCGGCATCGCGCACATCAAGGACCTGATCCAGCCCGCGCTCGACGGCAAGGGCGACCAGCCCATCGCTGACTTTTTGCGCGACGCCACCTTTGTGCCCGATACCAAGGACATCCTGCCGCTGCTGTCCGAGATGCAGACTTCGCACGACCAGATCGTAGTGGTCGTGGACGAGTACGGCGGCACGGCCGGCATCATCACCATCGAGGACATCGTCGAGGAGATCGTCGGCGAGATCGAGGACGAGTTCGACCCCGACAACAAGTACCTCACGCGCCTTTCGCGCCGTGAGTGGCTCGTCGATGGGCGTTTTTCGTGCGATGACGCGATTGAGCTTGGTTGGCCGCTCGAGGAAAGCGATGATTATGAGACCATCGCCGGCTGGATTTTGGAGCTTTGCGACTCGGTGCCCGACATCGGAGAGGTGTTTGAGGTTGCAGGGTACAAGTTCAAGGTGCAGTCGATGCGTGGCCAGCGCATCTCGCTCATTCGCGTGATCGCTCCAGCCGAAACCGATAAGAAGGATTCCGAGTCCTCGGCAGAGAAGCCGGCGGCGTCGGGCGCGGGTTCTGCGGACCCGCACGACGGCGACGAGTAGGGCAAGGAAGAGTAGGGGAGAGTTATGGCAGGCCTGTTCAACATCCTTAAGGTCACCGTCAGCGAGGACAAGATCTGCGCGCATGTGCTGGTGAACCCCGGCATGCCGCTCATGACCTCGGAGGACATCGAGGCCACGGCGCGCGTGTACTACCTGGTGCCCGCGATTGCCAAGCACCTGTGCCTGGGCGATTCGGGTCGCGAGTTCCAGGACTGCATGGGCCAGACCGAGCTTTGCCACCTGCTGGAGCACGTGACGGTCGAGCTCATGAACGAGACCGGTCTTGCCGGCAGCATCTCGTGCGGCCGCACGCGCGTAAGCGAGCACGACGAGCGCGTCTTTGAGGTTGAGCTTTCGTGCCCCGACGACGCGCTGGCCATCGGTGCGCTGTCTTCGGCCACCTTTATGATGGACTGGGCGTACCTGCACGCCGACCAGCCTGCCCCCGACGTGAAAGGCACGGTCGCGGGCCTGCGCAACCTGGTGCTGGGCATGCGCGCCGAGGCCGAGGGCAAGGATCCTCACGAGGCCGTCGCCGCTGCGAACGGCGAAGATGCTGCCGAGGACGAGGGCGCTGACGAGGGCGATGTGCCGGTCGACGCCGAGCCCGTTGTCGATGCGACCACCGAGCCCGTTCCCGCCGAGCCCCAAGGCGTCCCCAACTTTGACGACGAGCCCCAGGTGGCGATTGATACCGAGGGCGCGGTTGCCGAGAACCACGAGGCCTCCGCTGCCGTCTTTGGCGGTGCGGCGACGGTTCCGGCAGGACCTGCGCATGAGGGCGGTCTGCCGCTCGTGGACGGCGCCGGCGAGGATCCGGGTGCCACGGTGGCCATGCCGGCTATGCCTCAGGAGTAGGTCTACGCGTTTATCACCATCACGTACCTGCGCCTTTGCCGTACGCAGATGAGCGGAGCGGCAAGTGATGCGCTGCGGGTATAATGGACAGCATTCAAACGGTGGGCACCGACGTGCCCGCAGGAGAGGAATGATCATGGGAAAGACTTTCAGCTTTGTCTCCGGTGCGCTCTTTGGTGCTGCCGCCGGCGCTATCATCGGCGTTGCCCTGGCCCCGCGCTCGGGTGCCGAGACCCGCGCCATGGCTGCCGATATCGCCAACGATGCTTGGGATAACATGCGCGACACCTACGAGCACAGCGCCGAGGAGGCCCGTGCTGCGGTGAATGACTTTGGCCCGATGGTCGACGCCAAGACCGACGACCTGCGCGCCAAGGTCGACCTGGCCCGCGAGCGCATGGATCAGCTTCGCGAGCAGCTCAACGACGCCATCTCGGGCGGCAACGTGACGCCCGCTGCCGACGTCGTGGTCGAGAACGTCACCGAGGCCGGCACCGAGGCCACGGAGCCCTCGACCGAGGCATAATGCGCGCAGGGGATTTTGTCGGCGTCAAGGTTTATCGTAAGCCTGCCGAAGACAAGCGCACCAAAAAGGACGGCACGCCGCGCAGCCCTAAAAAGCTCGGCAAGATTCACTTTCCCGTCTTTACCCCGGGCGGTACGCGCGTGGTGGGCTTTATGGTTCGCCAGTCCGATATCGCGGGCATGATCGAGCGCCCCGACCGGTTTGTGGCGCTCGATGCCATCGGCGTCTATGAGGGCGCTGTCGCGGTCGACGACGTCAAGGGCACCTACGATGCCGCTGCGGCCAAGCGCCTCGATATCAACCTGGATGATTGCATTATCTGGGTTGGCATGGACGTGCGCACGGAATCGGGCGATGTCGTGGGCTACTGCTCGGACGTTGAGTTCAAGCCGCGCTCGGGTATTGTGCAGATGTTCTATGTGACCGCCGGTGCCGCTTCGAGCGTGCTGGTGGGCGACACGCAGGTGCCGCCGACGATGCTGCGCGGCTATGCGGACGGCGCGATGATCGTTTCGGACGAGGTCAAGGCGCTCGGGTATTCGGGCGGCGCGGCCGCCAAGGCTGCCGAGGCCAGTGTCGTGGTGGGCGATAAGGTCAAGAAGGGCGCCAAGGTGCTCGATGACAAGGGATCGGTCGCCGTGGACAAGGGCAGCCGCGCACTGGGCAAGCAGCTCGGCAAGACGCGCGGTATGTTCAAGGCCTTTAAGGACGAATATCAAAAGGCGAGCGGGGGCTCGTCAAAAGCTACAAAATAGCGACGTACCAAATGATGGGAGGCAAGCCGGAGACCTGTTGCTCCGGCTTGCTGTGTTTATGGGGGAGGGCACATGCGCCAAAACGGATCCAACTTAAACGGGCGTTCGGGCGCGCGTCCGACGGCGCGCCGCGATCTGGGGCAGCTGCCCAGCGGTCAGCGCCGCCGTCGTCGTAAGCCCGGCGCGGTGTACCTCAACCACAGCCGTGGGTTTAGCGACCGCAGTGCACGTATCGGCAACGGGCGTTCGCCCCGCCGTTCGTCTCGCCTGCCCTACGCGCTCATCGCCGTGGGCTGCGCGTTCGTACTGTTTGTCGCCGCCGTTGTGGGCTATATCAACCGTAGCGTGGACGTCGTGCTCAACGGAGAGCAGACCGCGGTGCGCGTGGGCTCTACGCTGCAGACGCTTATCGACGATCAGGAGTTGACTGACACCTATTCCGCCGGCGACCTGCTGGCGGTCGACGACAGTGTGCTCAAGCGCCATGGCGGCGAAAAGCTGTCGGTGAAGGTCGACGGCAAGCGCGTGAAGCAAGGCAAATGGGATAGCCGCGAGCTTACGGGTGGCGAGAAGGTGACGGTCAAGGACGGCCGCAACGTGTACGAAAAGCACGAGGTCCAGGCCACGACCATCGAGCCAAAGCTTAAGGTCGAGGGCACGGGTGCCATTGAGTATGTCAAAACCTGGGGCGTTCAGGGCCGCTCCGAGGTATGGGTCGGCGAGCAGTCGGGCAAGACGCAGGACCGCGGCGAGGTCGTGCCCGCCACCGACTGCGTAGTCGAGTGCGCAAGCGTAGCGCCCAAGGGCAACGAAAAGTACGTGGCCCTGACATTTGACGAGGGTCCGAGCGGCGCGACCAAGCAGATCTTGCGGGTGCTCAAGGAAAAGGGCGTCACGGCGACGTTCTTCCTTTCGGGCGATGCCGCGGAAGCCTCGCCCGCTACTGCCAAAGCGATTGTCGATGCCGGGTGCGAGATCGGTTCCAACAGTTACAGCGATGATTCGCTCAAGGGCGAGGATCGCGAGACGGTGCGCAAACAGATCACGAAGGGCACCGAGTCGATTAAGTCGGCGACCGGCGTCGAGACGATGCTGCTGCGTGCCCCCTACGCCGCGTTTGACGAGCAAAACTGGATTGACTCGATGGACCTGGTGTCCGCCGTGGTTTCGTGGAATATCGATTCGGGCGACTGGCTGCTCAACGG
>CAJMOL010000020.1 GCA_905215095.1 uncultured bacterium
CCGGGCACCGTGGGGACGCCGCAAGCCTTCATGGTCTCGCGAGCGGAGGACTTGTCGCCCATACGCTCGATGCACTCGGCGGAAGGCCCGATGAATACGAGGTCGTTGTCGACGCAGGCGCGGGCGAAGTCGGCGTTTTCAGCCAAGAAGCCGTAGCCGGGATGGATCGCCTCGGCACCGGTAATCTTCGCCGCCTCGATGATGTTCGACATCACGAGATAGCTTTTATTCGCCTGAGCAGGTCCGATGCAAACCTTTTCGTCAGCGTAGCGAACCGGGTAGGTGTCCTCGTCTGCGGTCGAGTAAACCGCCACGGTCTTCACCCCGAGTTCCTTGCAGGCACGCATGACGCGCAGCGCAACTTCCCCGCGATTGGCGATGAGGATTTTCTTAAACATTATGACTGCTCCGAGACAAGCGGGGTCTTCGCATGCGGCTCGATGTAGAAGAGCACAGTGCCGAACTCGACCGGGGTGGCGTCCTCGACGCACACTTCGCGGACGGTGCCCATCTCCTCGGCGGTAATCTCGTTCATGAGCTTCATCGCCTCGATCACGCAGAGCGTGTCGCCCTTTTTGACACGGCGGCCCACTTCGACGAACGGCTCGGCGTCCTCGGCGGGCGCGGGCGCGACGGGCTTGTCGAGCGCGTCGACGGTCAGCGTCTCCTCGGCGATCCAGTCGCGATAGGGCTTTTCCTTGGCGTAACGGGCGCGTAGCTCGTCGTTGTAGATGACGCGGCCGCGGGCAAAGTCGACCTCGAGCATCTGGCCCGGCCCCAGACAGCCGCTCGTCAGGATGTTCTCGGGGCTCACCTCGATGGTGCCCACCTCGCTCGCCAGCATAAAGCGACCGTCGCGCGTCACATAGTAGCGGGCGGGACGCAGGCCGTTACGGTCGAGGGCGGCACCCAGCGTGCGACCGTCGGTAAAGGCGATGGCCGCCGGGCCATCCCACGGCTCCATGAGCATGGACTGGTAAGCGTCGTAGGCGCGGCGCTCCTCGCTCAGGCTGTCGTTGTGGTCCCACGGCTCGGGCAGCAGCATGGACGCGGCACGTGTAAGCGGGCGACCGTTCATGACCAAAAACTCAAGCACATTGTCCAGAATCGCGGAGTCGGAACCCTCGCGGTTGATGATGGGCATCACGCGCTCAAGATCGTGCTGCAGCACGGGGCTGTACAGGTTGGGTTCGCGGGCGCGAATCCAGTTGACGTTGCCCTTGAGGGTGTTGATCTCGCCGTTGTGGATGATAAAGCGGTTGGGGTGCGCGCGCTCCCAACTGGGCGTGGTGTTGGTGGAGTAGCGCGAGTGGACGAGCGCCACGGCCGTCTTGACGGCGGCGTCGTTGAGATCGATGAAGAAGCGGCGCATCTGCGTGGCGACCAGCATGCCCTTGTACACGATAGTGCGCGAGCTCATGGAGCACACATAGAAGATCTTATCGCGCAGGGCAAACTCGGCGTCGGCCTTCTTTTCGATGGTGCGGCGGCACACGTACAGACGGCGCTCGAAGGCGTCGCCGGCGGGCGTATCGTCCGGACGGCCCAGGAAAGCCTGCAGGATAGTAGGCATGCAGGCGCGGGCCGTCTCACCCAGGTCGTGCGGGTCGACGGGCACCTCGCGCCAAAAGAGCAGCGGTACGCCGGCCTCGGCGCAGCCCTCCTCAAACACGCGACGGGCATCCTCTACGCCCTTGTCGTCCTGCGGGAAGAACAGCATGGCCACGCCATAGTCGCCCTCTGCCGGCAGAATCTGGCCGCACTTTTGAGCCTCTTTACGGAAAAAGTGATGCGGAACCTGGAACAGGATGCCAGCGCCGTCGCCGGTGTTCTTCTCGAGTCCCGTGCCGCCGCGGTGCTCCAAGTTGACCAGAATGGACAGTGCATCGTCCAGAATCTGGTGATGGCGCTCACCGTTGATATCGGCGAGCGCGCCGATGCCACATGCATCGTGGTCGAATTCGGGGCGATAAAGGCCCTGCTGCTGAGCGAAATCTGCCTGCATCGCGATCCTCCCCTAGATATTAGACAGTCAGTTGAATAGGCATAGTAGGAGCATCGCCGGCCCGCTGTGTTTCCCGCCCGTTTCGAAACAATCGCGTAACGCGCGCCTTACGAGTGGACACCGCCGACCTCAAGGACGACGACAAGGGCCCCAAGTTCGGCCCGTATGCTCACCGCTTCAAACATCTCAATCTGTAACAGTAAGACCCAATTTCGACGACTAACTGTTACAGATTGAGATGTTTTCGAGAGACGGTTCCGAATGTCTCAATCTGTAACACGAAGGGCCAGTTTTTGCAGCTAACTGTTACAGATCGAGTTTTTCCATAGGACCATTTCTTCCTGTCTTGATCTGTAACACCTAGACCCAATTTCCATCCCTAGTTGTTACAGATCAAGACATTTCGGCAATCCCCTTTCACCATCCTATTCAAATACAACAATTTTGTTAGTCTTGGTTAACTTTTGAGCCTAAAACGGGTATCCTTTGCGGCGTCAAGCAAACGGCACACAGGAGCGCACCATGCTCAACCATCTCAAACAACACTTTGGCTCCAGACGCACCGGTGGTCACGGAGGCCTAGACATTGCGCGGCACATCGGCCCCGGGCTTCTCGTGACCGTCGGCTTTATCGATCCGGGCAACTGGGCCTCCAACATGGCCGCCGGCTCGCAGTTTGGCTACGCGCTGCTGTGGATCGTCACGCTGTCCACGATTATGCTCATTGTGCTGCAGCACAACGCGGCACACCTGGGTATCGCCACGGGCGCCTGTCTTGCCGAAGCCACGACACGTTACCTTCCCCGCTTCGTTGGGCGCACGGTGCTCGCCAGTGCCTACCTCGCGACCATCGCCACCGCCATGGCCGAAGTCCTGGGTGGCGCGATTGCCCTTCAAATGCTCTTTGGGCTGCCCGTGCGCGCGGGCTGCGTCATCGTGGCGGCAGCATCGATGGCGATGCTCATGACGAGTTCCTACAAGCGCGCCGAGCGATGGATTATCGCCTTCGTAGGCGTGGTAGGACTCTCGTTTTTGGCCGAGCTTGCGCTGGTCAAGGTCGACTGGCCGCAGGCCGCCGCAAGCTGGATCACACCCAGCATGCCCACCAGCTCGGCCGCGATTATCGTAAGTGTCCTAGGGGCGGTCGTTATGCCCCACAACCTCTTCCTGCACTCCGAGGTCATCCAATCCATGCACTTCGAAGGCCAAGGCGAGCAAGTTATCGAAGAACGTCTGCGCTACGAGCTCTTCGACACGCTCTTTTCGATGGGCGTGGGCTGGGCAATCAACTCGGCCATGGTCATCCTGGCCGCAACGACCTTCTTTGCGCACGGCATTGTCGTAGACGACCTCGCCGTCGCAGCGGCCACGCTCTCCCCCATCTTGGGCCCGGCAAGCTCGACCATCTTTGCGGTGGCGCTGCTGTTTGCGGGCCTCTCGAGTAGTGTGACGGCAGGCATGGCGGCAGGCACCATCACCGCGGGCATGTTCGACGAGGAATACGACATCCACGACCGACATTCCTCGATCGGGGTGGCAGCCTGTTTCGTCGGTGCAGTGGCGGCGTGCCTGGTCGTCCCGAATCCTTTTGAAGGTCTCATCTGGAGTCAGGCACTGCTGTCGCTTCAGCTGCCGATTACGGTCTTTGTGCTCATACGGCTCACCAGCTCACGCCGCGTCATGGGCAAATACGCCAACTCGCGCCCGCTCAACGCGCTACTTGTAGGGATTGGTGTCGTCGTGACGATTCTCGATATCGTGTTGTTGACAGGGATGTGATGGGACGGGGCACCCACCCAGGCAAACGTCTCGATCTGTAACATCTAGACCCGCTTTTGATGTCTAGATGTTACAGATCGAGATCATTCCGAGGGACAGCTCCGTTTGTCTCAATCTGTAACACGTAGACCCCGTTTTTACCGTCAGATATTACAGATTGAGATTTTGAGAATGATGGTTTTGGTTTGTCTCGATCTGTAACAAGTGGACCCGATTTCCGCTTCTAGATGTTACAGATAGACCCGTTTTGAGCCGCCAGATGTTACAGATTGAGACAAACGGTTGGCCGAACTCACGACAGACAGGATAGGCTAACAGCAGCCGTGATCCCTTGGGGGCGGAAGAAAAGGGCCCCGGCCGGGATGACCGACCGGGGCCCTTGGACAGAGCTATGTTCGGCTTTCGCCGTGTGCCTGCGAGTTACTCCTCGACGAGCTCAAACTGATCGGGGCCGACGCCGCAGACCGGACATACGTAATCCTCGGGCAGCTCGGGCGTGTCGACCTCAACCTCGTAACCGCAAACGGTGCACACGAACTTATACGTCTTCTTCTCCTCAGCCATGATGTTCTCCTCTCGAACGTGACTGCTGGTGTACTTGCTTATTAGTATATATTCTCAATAATATAATGCAAGTATTTTTAGAACATTTCTAGCCTTGATACGACGAAGCCTTGGGCGGCGTCTTGCCCTTTAACACCTTGTGGTAGTAGTCATAGGTCAGCGGGGCCTCGCCGCTCAAGCGCTCGGTGTCCTCCACCTCGCCGATAAAGAGCAGGTGCGTGCCCACATCCACGGTATCAATCAGACGGCAGCTGAACAGCGCCGCCGCGTGCTCGGGCACATAGGGCATGCCCAGAGCCGTCTCGCGGGTCTCGTATTTGGCAAACTTGTCATAGTCGCTGCTGGTGCGGAACCCAAAGTTACCGATGTAGAGCATGTCGGCAGTCTGATCGATCACGGTCAGCGCAAAGGCCTTAGCCGATGCGATTACGCCGGACGTGACATTTTCCTTGTTCACGGCAATCGAGATGCGCGGCGGGGCGGATGTCACCTGCACTGCTGTGTTGATAACGCAGCCGGCACGCAGCCCGTCCGCCGCGGCGCTCACCACGTACAGACCACTCGGCATGGTAAAGAACGCAGTTTTGTCCATAACGATCACTCCCCTAACCCGGGTTGGTACCTTATGGATGTATGTACCCACAAAAAAGGCGGCGCCCATAACGGACGCCGCCTTTGAGACATATGTGTCAGAACAGTAAGAAAGATGAGACGTCCGCAGTTGCGGTGAAATAGGGACTGAATAGCCCCTCAAACAGGAAAAACAGTCCGTATTCCACCGCAACTTATGCAGAGTGCCTAGCGGTTGCGTTCCTTAAGGGCGCGGTCGATCTCGCGTTGGACATCACGCTTGGCCATGTCCTCGCGCTTGTCGTAGAGCTTCTTGCCGCGACCCAGACCCAGCAGCAGCTTTACGCGGCCGTCGGTATTAAAGTACAGCTCCAGCGGCACCAGGGCATAGCCGCGATTACGCAGCTTACCGTCAAGAAAATCAATCTCCTTGCGATGCAGCAGCAGACGACGACGGCGATCAGGGTCGCGGTTCCACACGCCACCATGGCTATAAGGGTGAATATGCAGGCCCACGAGCCAGCACTCGCCGCCACGAATCAGTGCAAAGGTGTCGGTGATCTGGCACGCGCGCTCGCGAATCGACTTGACCTCGGTACCGCTCAGCTCAATGCCGCACTCAAAGGTCTCATCGATAAAGTACTCGTGATGTGCCGAGCGATTCTTGGAAATGAGTTTGCGCTCGCGCTTACTGGGCATCGCCGGCCTCCTTGGCTCCATCGGCGTTTGAGCCCGCAGTCTCGCGCTTTGCCTTGCGCTCGGCATTGAGCTCGGCATCGCTCTCGCGCACCAGTTTGATAATCGCCGCGCAGGCCTCCTCGCCCACCAAGTCGCGAGCACGTACCGTCAGGCGCGTCGCCTCCTGCTTGTCGCCGTCGCTTGCGGCATCGGTCGCGCACATAATCAGGCAGATGGCAATCTCGGCCGAAGGCGAGGTCGGCACGCCTTGCAGAGCCAATTCACCCATCACGTGGTCGTCGCTCTCATCGGCGGCATCCGGATAGGTGGTATGGATCTTGTTGAGCAGGCGCGTCGTATGCGCATCGTTGGGCGCCAGGCGCAGCGCCAGACGCGCGCAGCCCACGGCAGCCGAAACGTTCTCGGTCTCGGGCTCCAAGAAGTACTGACCTAGATTGGCGTAAGCGCGGGCGGCGCACTTGCCGTCGCTCGCACGCTCCAGCACCGAGAACGAGAGCGATGCCCATTCCTGCTTGTCCTCGAGCGCGCGGAACAGCTCGGCCAAGTCCAAGCGATAGTTGCAGTTCATGGGGTCCCAACGCACAGCCTGCATCAGGGCATTACGAGCGCTCACATAATCCTGCTGGCGAATGTAGGCAAACGCCATGTCAGAGTACAGGCGGTCAAACGGTACCTCGACCTGCACGAGCTCGCGCGGATCCTTCTCCACGCGGCGATAGGCCAAGCGCTCAAACTTGCTATCGAAGCTAAAGTATTGGCGCTTCTCCTCCGTCTTGCACTCGGCGTCGATATACTCCTCGGCGAGCTCCACCAGGCGCTCCAACAGCGGCGTCGCCGTAGCCAGGTCGCCCTGCGCCAGATAGTTCTCGGCATACGTGATGTCTTCCAAGCTGATAGGCAGGTCCATGACAACTCCTCGGTCCGGGCGGCAGACTCAACGCACGCCTTAAACATCGGTCAATACACAAAACCCGGGTCTCTTACGAGGCCCGGGCGTTCAATTTTGGTAGCCCGTACCAGATTCGAACTGGTGATCTCCGCCTTGAGAGGGCGGCGTCCTAAACCGCTAGACGAACGGGCCATATGTAGCAAATGCAATGGCTGGGATGGAGGGAGTCGAACCCCCATTGACGGAACCAGAATCCGCTGTCCTGCCATTAGACGACATCCCAATGACTGCATCGCTGCGCTCGGCTGTGCCTTTGCGCAAGAAAGAAATATACGGGAAGTCTCGCCGTGACGCAAGCCCCAATTTTGACTTTTTTGAAATTCAGTCAAATTGGCCTTATTTAGTCCAACCCGTGAAGGACCTGTGAAGCCGACCGCTGTACACGAAGGGCAAAACGCCGCGAGCGGTAGCCGTCAACCGTTGGCAGATTCTACCGCGAAAACGATAGCACCAGGCAACACAATCGAAGTATCAATGATCGCGTAGATATCGAGGCGCCATGGACGAAGAGCTTGATTACCTATGGGAGACCCTGGGCCTCGAGATCACTGCCGACCTTTGGCCCGAACGGGACAAAATTCACCCCACGTTACGCCCCGCCATTACTGTGGTGCAGGCAAAATACCGCCGTGCATCCTTTTTGATCATGCGGATGTCATGGCACGCGGGACTCCCCGACCTTAAGCGAATCCAGGCAAGCCTCGTCGAGCTGTCCGGCATGCCGACCGTCATATCCGAGACGAACCTGGAGCGGCGGCAGCGCGAGCGCCTGCAGCGGCAGCGGATTCCGTTTATCTGCCCCGGCATTCAGGCATACCTGCCCTTTATGGACGAAGAGTACTGGAGCGACACGCCCGACAAGCACGCAAAGATCTATGATCCGCACGAATGGGCACAGCTGGCGGACTGACTGGGGCAGGCCCGCCGGCGGAAAGTGCGTCCCAGATTTCAAGCTCAAACTGGTCCCCACTTTCCCGTCGAGCCCTCAACCGGAAACCGTGTCCCAGAATCAGCGCTCGAAACGGGACGTACCTTCCGCAGCCGCTACAGCAACGCCTCGGTCCAAGCCGCTTCCTTAAAGCCGGGGATCGCAAAGTCGTCGCCCACCAGCAGCGGACGCTTGACCAGCATGCCGTCGGTCGCCAGCAGCTCGTAGCACTCCCGATCCGTCATGCCCGCATCCAGACGCGCCTTCAGGCCCAGCTCTCGATATTTCATGCCCGACGAATTAAAGAAGCGCCGCACCGGCAGCCCCGAACGAGCAATCCAGGTCGCAAGTTCATCGGCCGTGGGATTGTCCGTAACGATATCGCGGTCGATATACTCAACCCCATGTTCGTCCAGCCATGCCTTGGCCTTTTTACAGGTCGAGCACTTGGGATATTCAACAAACAGTACGGTCATGGGAATCCTCCGAACATAGATCGGCCAACGCAGGTACACACCATACGAGGCGCTTCGCATGATGGGGCAATTGTAGCCCACGGGTCACACGCTAAACGAAGCGTACCCCGAATCCGCGTTTGATGAACGGCAACAGCTCCATTGCCTCGGGAGTGATATGGCCTGCAACGTTCATGCGCTCGTCGCCGGGAAGATCGACCCGCGCAATCTCAAGCTCGCCTTCGTAGCGTCCATATCCGCTATTGCTCACAGCGATCGACCCCGCCTTTCGCGGCAGGCCGGCTCCGGCATCCGTCGGCACGGAATCCGGCTTAAGCGTCGTGCGCGACTCCTGAGACCTAAAGACGAGGGCGCTCGAATCGGGCCGGTCGTGATGAATCTGCCCGCGCACATAGGCATAACCGGGCTCAAGCTCGCATTGCAGGTCCACGTATCCGGCGGAAACTTGAGCAAACTGCGCCCAGCCCGCATCGGAAAGATCGGGGTCGCCAACCAAAACAATGTCGCAATCGGCGCCATGTGCGAGCTCAAGCATGTTGAGGGCAACCTTTGACGCGCGACCGCGCTGCGCCTCAACCGTCGGCAGCCCCTCGAATACCGGCCCGCGAACGTTGGCGTCACCTGGCACAAAAGCCATGATTTCGAATCCAAGCGCCGCAAGACGAAGATTCGTCCGAGCAATGTCCTCCAGAGCTAAACCGGTATAAGGCTTGGGATAAAAATTGTGGCAGGCGGCAAAACGAGTCACATCGGCACCGGCTTCTCGCCACGATGCGATTTCATCAGAACTCACCGTCGACGCATTGACCACAATGCGAAATTCACCGGACAGCTCCGCGACCCGCTGGGCGCTAAAGCCATAGTCCAAACGAAGGTATTCCAGCCCCAGATCGCGCAGATCTTCGATACGCTCAAGCCCGAGCAAATCGCACGTGCGCGGTCCCACATCGGCAATGAGCGCAATGCCGCGGGCGGAAAGCAGCGACAGCACATGACGGACCTTATCGGCATACGCCGCTCCCCCATCCTCGGGAATATGCAGTGAGGTAAACGCATAGCGCGCACCCGCCGCAGCACCACGCTCAATCGTCCGCTCAATATCCTGCAGAGGGCTGGAAAGATAAATCGAAATACCCGTTTTCACGCTTCAACGCTCCTTTAAAAAAGGCCGGCGGAGCAGTTAGCCCCGCCGGCAAAACCATAGCATCAAGAAATCTTCCGCGCGCCGCGAGCCCTGAGCAACACGGCTCGCGATATCAAACTACTCGCCAAAGAACTCGTTGATCTTCTGCTCGTCGACGCCAAAGAACCACGTCAGGACAAAGCCGGCGGCATAAGCAAGCAGCATAGCGGCAACGTAGCCGAGCTGCTGGCCAGGAACGACGATCAACAGGCCAAACAGACCGGAAACACCCTGGGAAACCGTGCCGATGTGAAGCAGCGCCGCAAGCGCGCCGCCAAATCCGGCACCCAGGCAGGCCGTCACAAACGGACGAACGAGCGGCAGCGTAACGGCATACATCAGAGGCTCGCCCACGCCCAGGATTCCAACGGGAATGGACTCTGCGACGTACTTCTTGAGCTTGGCGTTCTTGGTCTTAAAGTACAGCGCCAGACCGGCACCGACCTGGCCGCCGCCAGCCATCATAAGGATGGGAAGCAGGTAATTGATACCCTTGGTAGCGCCGTCGGGATCGTTGAGCATAGCGTGGATCGGTGTGAGCGCCTGATGCAGGCCGACGGACACCAGAGGCAAGAAGCCTGCCGACAGGATATAGCCGCCCAGGACGCCCAGCTTCTCGAAGATAAAGGTGAGGACGCTAAAGATGGCAGTCGTCAGCCATGCGCCAACCGGCTGGATGACGAGCATCAGAGCAAAGGCGCCGATGATGAGCACCAGCAGCGGGGACAAAAACGTGTCGAGTGCGTTGGGCATAACCTTGCGAATCTGACGCTCCATCCAGGCGAAAAACGCACCAGCGATGAGAGCCGCGATCATGCCGCCCGCTGCGGGGTTGTACTGCGCACTGGTGAGCGGCAGCAGAATGGCAGTGGCAGGATCAGCCGCGCCAGGCGCAAGCAGGGGCATGGCGCTGTTGGCGATACACATCATGCCGGCGATGCCGCCCAGCGCAGCGGAGCCACCAAACTCACGTGCCGCGTTATAGCCCACCAAGATGGGCAGATAGGCAAACAGGGCCCAGCCCATGGAACGAATGCCCTGGTACCACCACTCGCCTGCAAGCGCGCCTGCCGTCGAGACGTTAATGACGTTGCAGATACCGTTGATGAGGCCAGCCGCAATGATGCCGGGAAGCAGGGCGACGAAGACATTGGAAATCTTCTTGAGGAAGGCCTGAACCGGCTTAGACTCGTACTTGGCCTTCTGCGCGGCCTTGTTTGTGGCCGCAGCGTCAACCACGCTCTCGTCAGCAACGCCTTTCGCAAGGCCGGTGAGCTTGGAGAACTCCTCGAGCACCTTATTCACCTTGCCCGGACCCAGCACAATCTGCATCGTGTCGTCCTCGACCAGGCCCATCACGCCGTCGAGTGCCTTAATGCCCTCCGTGTCGACGTTGCCCGTGTTTTTGACGGTCACGCGCAGGCGCGTCATGCACGCCGCGTTTGCGAGCACGTTGTCTTTACCGCCCAAAAGGTCCAGCAGCTTTTGAGCCAGCTCTTTGTTCGTCATAACTCCTCCTTGTATTGGGTATCTCGTCTGGATGTCATATCAGCTCACGCCGCGCACCTATTGGGTATCGGCATTGCTCTTCCCATGGCCACTCACCGCAGCACGGACATGGCCGTGCGCCCGTTCAAGAGCTACCGCAGCCTGCTCGGCATCGCAGTCCAGCAGCACCGAGACAATAGCGGTTTTTACGTGGCCGCCGGCATCTGTAAGCACCTGAACAGCGCGCTCGCGCGTGCAGCCGGTCGCCTCCATCACGATGTTCTGGCCGCGCACCACCAACTTCTCGTTCGTCTGCTGCACATCGACCATCAGGTTTTGGTACACCTTGCCAATCTTGACCATGGCACCGGTCGAAATCATGTTGAGAATGAGCTTTTGAACCGTTCCCGCCTTGAGCCTCGTTGAGCCGGTCAGCACCTCGGGACCGGGCACGGGCTCAATGGCAAGATCCGCACTCTCCCCGATCTTCGACCCTTGGTTACAGGCAATTGCGATGGTCTTGCACCCAGTTGCTTTGGCGTACACAAGGCCGCCCACCACATAGGGAGTACGACCGCTTGCCGCCAGGCCAACGACAAGATCCTTGTCCGAGAGTCCACGCTCTCGCAGGTCGTTCGCGCCAAGCTCCTCGCTGTCTTCGGCACCTTCGACAGCCTTGATAAACGCCGTCTCGCCTCCGGCAATGAGCCCGACAATCAGATCGGGTGACACGCCAAACGTGGGCGGACACTCCGAAGCGTCGAGTACGCCCAGACGACCGCTGGTGCCTGCGCCCATGTAAAAGACGCGCCCGCCGCGCTCGAGTGCCTCAGCAGCCCAGTCGATTGCCGTGGCAACCTGGGGCAACACTTTCGTGACCGACTGGACGGCACGAAGATCCTCATCGTTCATCGTCGTGACGATTTGCAGCGATGTCATCGTATCGAGGTCCATTGACCTTTGATTACGCTGTTCAGTCGTGAATTTTGTTAAATCGAGCATTTCATTCACCTCATCTTTCCTGTTTCTCGATGTAGTTTTGCTTAATGACATGCGTCGCCCGCTCGTAGTCGCTGGCAACGTAAGCAGCGTACAGGGCATCGACAACCATAAGCTGGGCCATACGCGAGGCCATGGCACCGCTGCGGACCAAGGGCTCGCTTGCAGCAACGCCGAGCACGGCATCGGCCATGGTGGCAAGCTTGGACGATCCGTCTACCTTGGTCACGGCCACAACGGGACAGTTGTGACGTTGAGCCTCGACGGTGCAGTCCAGCACTTCTTGCGTTAAGCCCGAGTAGCTAAAGGCGATTGCCATATCGCCCTCATGCATGTTCTTGGCACACAGGAGCTGATCATGCCAGTCGTCGTACAGATGGCACTCTTTGTCAACACGCATGAGCTTTTGCGCCAGGTCGTGCGCGACCAAACGAGAAGCACCAATACCGAACAGATTGACCGCGCGTGCCCGCTTAAGACGGGCCGCGCATCGCTCCAAGACGGCGTAATCGAGCGTTCGCGCCGTCGCCTCGATCGTGCGCACGTTGCTTTTCATCACCTTCCCCACGATACGTTCGACGCTGTCGTCCATGGAGATGCCCTCGAGGGCAACGTCTTTCTTGTCACCCAAGAGCGCCAGTTCGGCAATCAGTTCGCGCTGGAACTCCTTGTAGCCCGCAAAACCCAAACGCTTGCAAAAGCGCAAAATGCTCGAGGGCGAGGAGAACGTGACATCGGCAAGACCGCGGACGGACAGCCCGACCACCTCATGCGGATGAGCACTCACGTATGCGATGACATTGCGTTCCGCCGGGCTCGCGCTGAGCTCACGCTCACGAAGCCTTAAAAGCAATCCGTTTGCCATCTCAAACACCTCCGTTGAGAAGAATTAAAGACCAAAGAATGATTCGTACCGGATATAAACAGCTTTTACGGTACATTGTGCCGCATCATGGCGCACAAGGGGCGAGCGTTCTACCGCTCGCCCCTCAAATCCGACCGCTCGGAAATACGCGCGACACAAAATGATTCATCGAGGTCGCATTATTCGTAACAGAGTTGTTAACGGCGTCTCGCATGGGCGCCAATGGGACAAGTCGCGCGCCGAGCCAGCGCGGCCACCAGCAATACCAACAGCATGGCGGTGACATAGCCCGCGGCATCGAAGCCCAGGTCGATTATGTCGAAATGACGACCAGGAACAAAGATCTTGTGCACTTGGTCGCCGACAGAGCAGACGGCGCAAAAGAGCAGAGCGAGTACGTACCGGAATCGCGCGCACGGCAGGCACTCGCCCAGGCACACCGCCACCAACGAAGCAAAAAGTCCTACAAAGAAGAACTCAACGGTATGTGCGACGCGACGAATGTTGGCACCCATCCACAGACGAACGGGCGCAAGCGGGTCGGGATGATCGGTGGCAGTCGCTGAGCCCGCGCCCTCGACGGCATCCCCCGCCTGGGACTCCTGCGCGGCGTCGGGCCGCACGTCCGCAGCCCGTCCTTCCACCGCACGCGCGGTGGACTCGCTGAGCGAAGACGTCTGCTCCACG
>CAJMOL010000021.1 GCA_905215095.1 uncultured bacterium
TTCGTTTACATGCAAACGAGCGCGTTAGTTGTTCTTGGTCAGGCGCTCTACGTCGTGGGCGATCATGTATTCCTCGTCGGTGGGGATGACCATGACCGTGACGGAAGAGCCGGCGGCGCTGATGACCTGCGGGCCGTTACCCACGGCCTCGCGGTTCCTGTTGTTGTCGATGCGCACGCCCAGCCACTCGAAGCAGTCGCAGAAGGCCTTGCGGATCGACCAGTCGTTCTCGCCGATGCCGGCGGTAAAGGTGATGGTATCCACGCCCGCCATAGAGGCAATCATGGAACCGGCCTGCTGCATAGCCTTGTAGGCGAACATATCGAAGGCGAGCAGGCAGCGCTCGTCGCCCTCGGAGGCGCGTGTACGGATGTCGCGGGCGTCGTTGGAGATGCCCGAGATGGCAAGCAGACCAGACTGCTTGTTCATCATGTCGTCGACTTCCTGGTAGCTGTAGCCGCCCTCGCGCTGGAGGTAGCACACGGTGGCAGGGTCAATGGAACCACAACGGGTGCCCATCATCAGGCCGTCAAGCGGCGTGAGGCCCATCGTGGTATCGCGGCACACGCCGTCCTCAATGGCGGCAAGCGAAGCACCGTTGCCCAGATGGCACGAAAGCAGACGGTGGCAGCACGAGCCCAGAATCTCCTTTGCCATCATCCACTCGTAGCGGTGGCTCGTACCGTGGGCACCGTACTTTCGCACGTGGTACTTGTCGCACACGTCCTTGGGCAGCGCGTAGGTGTAGGCGACCTCGGGCATGGTCATGTGGAACGAGGTGTCGAAGACGGCCACGTTGGGCAGCTCAGGATACTTCTCGCGGCAATATTCGATTGCCGCGGCCTCGCCGTAATTGTGCAGCGGAGCGAGCGGGGCCACCTCAAGGATCTTAGCCATAACCTCGTCGTCGACGACCGCGGAATCATCGAAGTGCCAGCCGCCCTGAACGATACGATGCCCAATGCCATCGATCGTAAAGTCGGTCTTCTCGAGCTCCTCGAGCACGCGAGCGATAGCAGAGCGATGATCGGGGAAAGGGACCTCCTCGGTCTGCTTGGCGCCACCGTTCTCGGAGTGGCCAAAGATACCCATGTCCGAGCCGATACGCTCGCAGTTGCCCTTGGCGAAAACCTCGCGGGTATCGGTATCCAGAAGCTGATATTTAAGGCTTGAGCTGCCGGCGTTGACAACAAGTACGTTCATGAGACTCCTTTGCAGTGCAATACGGTCGACGCAGACCCCTTAAGGCGGCCGCATGTTAATAAGAAGTTATCACAACTTAATAAATAACTATCAGGCATATCGCCCAACGAGCGCAAAAGAGGGGCTGAACGGCACTTGGTCGTCCAGCCCCTCCCCTCTTGCAATTACTTGCCGTTGACGATGCGCTCGACGTCGGAGGCGATCATGAACTCCTCATCCGTGGGGATGACGAAGATCTTGACCTTGGAATCCTTGGCGGACAGGCACCAAGCGCCGTCGCCGCGCAGGGCGTTGCGGGCATGGTCCATCTTGACGCCCATAAAGGCCAGACGGTCGGCCACGCCAGCGCGAACGGCCGGAGCGTGCTCGCCGATGCCGGCGGTAAAGACCAGGGTGTCCATGCCGCACATGGAAGTGGCCATCTCGGCGGCCTTGGCGGCAATCTTGTAGACGAACATGTCGAAGGCGAGCTGGGCCTCGGGGTCGCCGGCAGCGGCGAGCTCCTCAACGTTGCGGCAGTCGTTGGTCTTGCCGCCGGTCACAGCCAAAAGGCCGGACTTCTTGTTCATCATCTCGTCGACCTCGTCGAAGGTGTAGCCGCCTTCGCGCTGCAGGTAGCACACGGTAGCAGGGTCGATGGAGCCGCAGCGGGTGCCCATGATGAGGCCGTCGAGCGGGGTGAGGCCCATGGTGGTGTCCATGCACTTGCCGTCCTCGATGGCGCACAGGGAAGCACCGGAACCGATGTGGCACACGACGACCTTGCGAGCCTCGCCGTTGGTCATCTCGGCAACCTTCTTGGAGATGTAGCGGTAGCTGGTGCCGTGGGCGCCGTACTTACGGATGTGCAGCTTGTCGCAAACATCCTTGGGAAGGGCGTAGGTCTTGGCAACCTCGGGCATGTTGAAGTGAAAAGCGGTGTCGTAGACCGTAACGTTGGGCAGATCGGGATACTGCTCCAGGCAGTACTCGATAACGTTGGCCTCGGGGTTGTTGTGCAGCGGGGCGAGCGGAGCGACCTCGCGGATCTTGGCGAGGACGTCCTCGTCGACGAGGGAGGAATCACCAAAGTACCAGCCGCCCTGAACGATACGGTGACCAATACCCTCGATCTTGACGCCGTTGGCCTCGAGGTCCTTCAGGACGACCTCGATGGCGACCTTGTGGTCGGGGAACTCGATGTTCTCGGTCACCTTCTTGGAACCGTTTGCAGCGTGGGTGAAGGTACCGCCGGTAAAGCAGACGCGCTCGCAGGAGCCCTTTGCGGACACCTTGTGGGACTTGGTATCGATGACCTGATACTTAAGGGTCGAAGATCCTGCGTTGACGACCAGAACGTTCATGTGTCTCCCTACTAACAGGCGGTGTGGCGCCGCCAGGTTACATACGCTTCAATAATAAACCCAAACGCCCTCGCGCTCGGGTTTATTGCGTTGATATATAAGTTATCGGTGCCCAAATACTCATGGCCTTTGACTTGTAAGACGAAAGAGCGCGGGGATATACACCAAAGAAGATATCCCGAGCGCTACAAGCAATATGACTCGAATGCCCGCGATGCTGCTCAGCACAGAGTTGAGCAGATAGAAAAGAACAGCACCCACCGCCACCATCTGGCTTTGAACCGAAATCAGTGAACAGCGCATCGATGAATCGACAGCATTTTGAAAAATTGAGTATTTAATTGGAGCAAATAACGAGTAGGCGACCGTCTGCAACACATAGAACACGGGCAGCAAATAGACCGGAGTAAAGGGAATCAAAAATAGAGCAGTCAGGGAAAGGCGCACAATGCCGCAAATACGCGCAAAACGGCCCTTGTCGACATGAGCAATCACATTGGGCACAATAAGCCCCATGGAGGCCGAGGCAAGGAGCTGGACCGCAATGGTCACACCCGAAGCGACGGCATTCATTCCGCGACCCGCAAGCAACAGTGAGAAAAAGTCTTCCAGGGCGACAAAAGCAAATGCTTGAGAACAGTCCATGATGAACGCCGAACGAAGAATGCGATTGTACGCAATAGCGGCTCCGATCGTCTTCGGGCTAATTCCACGCTCAGGTGTCGCCGCAGTGCCCCCTCTTCGCATCTCAGGAATGCAGACAACGACAACCAACGTCAACACCATTGCGATGATATCTGCCGAAAGACCAATGAGATATGCACCGACAGACGAAATGAAACCGCCCGCACAAGCGGAGATGGCATAAGAGGCATAGAAAACAAATCGCTCAACGACATTAAGTCTTACGAGCTGGTCCTGAGAGACGCTGTCAATGTAAATCGCTTCTATGGATCCGCTCATACATGCAACGGCAAAACCTTTGAGAGCAAACGCGCCGATTAAAAGCAGAGGAGAACGGACGAGAAGCAGGGCGACATAGTATCCAAGCATCCCCACGACGCCAACGAGACCACTTGTCTTTCGTCCAAACCTATCGGCAATATAGCCAGTGGGAACTTCAAGGATGAACTTGCTCACTTGATATGCAATCATCATGCTAGAAATCGCCACCATCGAGAATCCGACGAATTCAAGGTAAACCGTCAGAAAATACAAAATGGTGCTGAAGTTCGACAGAAAAACAAACGTCATATAAAGCAAAACCGTACGGTTTTTCATGCTCCGCCCTCCAAGAGTCAACAATCTAAATCGGAATCTTGGAAAAGCATGAGGGCAAAGCCGTCAGTCATGTGTTACAAGGCGTCAACATTCACTTGACGCCACGAGGCCAAATGACCTCACGAAGCGAGATAACGCAATAGGTGAAGAAATACCGTCTGGTGTCGATCGGTCCAGGCATTTTGTCGATAGCAAAAGTAGATGGGCAAGGCTACGTCATGTGAGGCTTCAATGGAGCACTCGCTCACTTCCGATCCATCCGATGCGAGAGAAGAGCCAGAAAAACCCAATATCAATCCCCCGGCTTGAAGAAACTCAGTCTGCGCCCTGTTTCCGTATTCGACGTCGCGGAAACGGAAATTAACCAGCTGAGCTTCGGGACATTGATTGATTGATTGCATTGAGACAGGGCGACAAATTAATGGGAACAGCTAACCTGCCGCCCAGTAACTCACGAACGGTCATAGCACCCACAGATCGATGACCCGCTGGGCACGAAAGAACCTTGAGCTCCTTTTCACCCAAGTATTTCGAAGAAAGGACACTATCCCTTGGTTCCTCAAATGAGATGGCCGCATCCGAAATGCCAAGCACAAGTGATTCAAAGCATGTGGCCGTTGGCTGATGCCAAACATCAAGGTGAATCTGGGGGTGCGAGCTTTCAAACGAGTCGTACCAGTTTTCGGAAAAAAGACGCCCCCGCCCGTGAAGACAGGGGGCGTAAAGACGGAAGTGGCCGTCGGGCGAAACGCCGCCGTTCCCCGATTGAGCGTACTTTTTGAGATCGTCGACTTGTGCCAGGATCACGCGTGCACGACGCGCAAATTCTCTGCCCGCCGGAGACAAAACAGCCTCCCCCGCCGATCGGTCGAGCAAAACAATCTGATACTCAGATTCCAACTTTTTGATTGCCGACGAAACGGCCTGTGGGCTCACGTGAACGGCGCGAGCCGCTTTGCGCACGCCGCCGTAGTTCGCTACCGCTTGAAGGTATTCGAGTTGAGAAAGCTGCATAGGTTACTCCAAAGGCAGCCAAGGCGACGGGCTGTGCGTCCTCAGATGAGGTTCTCGCCCAGGTTCTTGCCGCCGAGGACATGCATGTGGAAGTGCATGACGGTCTGGCCGGCGTTGACGCCCTTGTTGGAGATGACGCGGAAGCCGTCCTCCAGACCCTTGGCCTTGGCGACCTCCTGGATGGCGTGAGCCATGGCGCCCATGGTCTCGGCAGGCACGTTGTCGGCGATGTCGCTGTAGTGCTTCTTGGGAATCACGAGCGTGTGGACCGGTGCCTGGGGGTTGAGGTCGTCGAAGGCGATGACCTGATCGTCCTCATAGACAACGGTCGAGGGGATCTCGTGGTTGGCAATTTTGCAGAAGATGCAATCACACATGGTTGGTTCCTTTCTCACAGACCAAGGTAGTCTTTTTGGGACGGGGCTTTTTTGACTACTTTTTCGCAAGCGCAAACACTTGGCAAGCCGTCGCGCAAGGGTAGTCAAAAAAGCCCCGTCCCAAAAGACTACCCCAAAGTAGGCTGCGAGATGGTTAGAATGAAAGGTTGTCGTCGGTGTTGGCGGCCTCGCCGTCGGCGAGCACGTCGTTGCCGTCGACGTCCTTAAGGAGCACCGAGACCTTCTGCTCGGCATCGGACAAGCGGGTACGCAGGCTCTTGAGGAGCTCGACGCCGCGGGTATAGCTCTCGAGCGACTCCTCGAGCTCCATATCGCCCGACTCCAAGCTGCGAATGATGAGCTCCAGCTCCTGCGAGGCCTGCTTGTACGTAAGCTGCTCGACCGGGGTCTTCTCTGCCATATCTGTTTCCTTTCCTAAAGGTTTATCGCTATGGAACGCGGTCTATTCGACCGTATCGACCGTTGCCGCCACGTTGCCGTCTGCCATGCGCACGCGAATGGCGTCACCGGGCTTAAAGGTCTTGGCGTTCGTAGCCACGCCATCATCGCTGTACGCGATGGAGTAACCGCGGGCAAGTACCTTAAGCGGCGACAGGGCATCGAGCGACGCGGCAGCTCGGCCCAGATCGGACGCGGGTTTGCTGAGCATCGTGCGCCCCTGATGCTCCAGACGGGAGCTCGCGAGCGTGAGCGCATGGCGCTTGCCATCGAGTCCTGAGGTGCTTGCAACCAGACGCTCGGGCAGACGCTCAAAGTTGGAGCGGAATGCCCCAACCGAACGCGTTATGGCGCCGGACAGACGATCGGCCGTCAGGGCAAGCTCGGACTCGCGACGCTCGACCATAAACGTTGGATCGTTGAGGCACGGGCGGCACGCGGCCGCATCGAGCGCGTCGCCCAGACGAGCCGTATAGGTGTCCCAGGCACGACGACCGCGCTGGTCGAGCATTTCCAGATCGACCTGATCTGACCCGATCATCGATGCCATCGCAGCACTCAGACGCTGATGACGTGTCTCGAGCACATCGGCCAGCTCCGTCATAGCCGGCGCCACCGATTCTGCCGCTGCCGTTGGCGTGGAGGCGCGACGGTCGCTCACCATGTCGCAGATCGAGGTATCGGGCTCATGCCCAATGCCCGTCACCACAGGCACGGGACAGGCTGCCACCGCGCGGGCAAGCTCCTCGTCGTTAAAGGTCATGAGGTCCTCAAAGGAACCGCCGCCACGCACGAGCAAAATGCAATCGGGCGCCGGTGTAATGGCAGCGGCGCGGCGCAAGCCTTCAATAAGCTCTGCCGGTGCACCCTCGCCCTGGACCTTTGCGCCCACGCAGACAAGCTCGACGAGCGGGTTGCGACGACGCAATGTGCGCTTGACGTCGTCGATTACGGCACCCGAAAGCGAGGTGACGACCGCCACGCGGGAGCAGAACACCGGGATGCGGCGCTTGCGCGCTTCGTCCATCAGACCCTCACGGCGTAGCTTTTCGGCCAGTTGCGCCACTTGTTGACGCAGCAGACCCTCCCCCGCCAGCGAGAATGAGCGAGCGACAAAGCTCATACGACCCGTGGGCTTGTAGAGGTTGAAGCTGCCCTTAAAGCTCACCTGCATGCCGTCGCGCAGATCGAAGGTGCGCTTAAGGTAGGCGCCCTTCCAGATGATGCAGTCGACGGCCGCCGAGTCGTCCTTGATTTGGAAGTAGCAGTGGCCGCTTCGGGCATTGGGACCACGAAAACCCGTGACCTCGCCCAAAACGCTCAGCTGCGGAATGGCATCGAGCGCGCCGGCGGCGATCTCCACCGCTTGGCTCACGCTAAGCTCTTTGCGCTCCTGATCGTCCGTACCGTCGAACTCGGCGGAAACGGCATTGCCGGTTAGGTTCCAGCCTGCCACGCAGCCTCCTTTCGTTATCGAGCGCAGAGGCTCCGGCCCCGTGCGAAATTAAGTCCAACACATAGTACAGCGCCGCGAGGACACGAATCCCCGCGGCGCCTGCCTGTCCTATTTGTTATCGGTTGGAATTTCTGTTGTAGCGAGCCATCATCCTATTTGTTATCGGTTGGAATTTCTGTTGTAGCGAGCCATCAGGTAGAGCAGTTGAATGATCGAAGTGAGCGCTGCGGCCACATAGGTAAGCGCGGCTGCCGTCAGTACCTTCTTGGCGCCGTTGACCTGCTTGGAACTCATGCCCGACTGTTCGATATACGCCACGGCGCGGCGACTGGCATCGATCTCGACCGGCAGCGTAACCAGCTGGAACAGCACGCTAAACGAGAAGAAGACCAGCGCGAGGGTCGTGAGCCCCGCGATGTTCATGAACAGGCCCATGAGCAGCACGATCGTCCAGGTGTTCTGGGTAAAGTTGACGACCGGCACGAGGGCGGTACGCACTTTCATCATGGCATAGCCGCTTTGACGCTGGGCGGCATGGCCCGCCTCGTGGCAGGCGACGGCAACGCTTGCGACCGAACCGCCCGAACGGTTGGCATCCGACAGATACAGGTTGTTGTCCTGCGGGTTGTAATGGTCGGTGAGCTCGCCAGCGACACCCTTGATACCCACGGCGCTACAACCGTTGGCATCGAGCATGCGGCGAGCGACTGTGGCACCCGTATCGCCGTCCGAGCGAACCTTGGACCAGGTTTTGTACGTCGAGTTGATATAGTTCTGTGCGGCAAGGCCAAGCACCGTGCAGACAAGAACAACCAGCAGGTACAGCGGGTCGATGCCAAAGCCGTATCCATAGTAATAAGGCATGCGAATTCCTCCGAGTCGAGTTACACGTTGGAGGCATTCTACCCACTCAGCCGACTAGGCTTCCCTATAACAACTCAATCTTTCCGTCCTTCACGGTGAGTCCCATGTTGCCCGAGAGCAGATCGTCCAGGCGCGAGCCCACGAGCTCAAAGCGCCAGCCTTCGCGCAGGGGGCTCTGCTCGGGATGCTCAATGTAGTCGGCCAGGTCATCGCGCGAGGCAATGACCGAGGTCGCAACGCCTGAGCGCTCGGCAACCAGGCGGATAAGCGCATACATAAGGTCAGTCACGCTCTCCAGCTCCGGCGAAATCTGACGATGTCCGCGCACCAAGAGCGGCAGGCGATCGTGCGGACAGCTCGCACCGCGCTTGATGGCCATGAGCGCACCGTCCACGTCGCGCTCCCCCAATTGATCGGTACCGCGAATGCTACGGAACTCCTCAACGCGCACGGGATTGCGCTTAACGAGCGCTAGCAGCGTGTCGTCGGACATGACCCACTTGCGTGGGATGTTGCGCCGCTCGGCGCGGTCCTCGCGCCAGGCGGCGAGCTCGCGCGCGATACCCAGCTGATGACGGCTGCACGAATTGATGCGCTTGACCTTGCGGAACGCCTCGTGGCGATCGGCGCGATAGTGCGACTCGTCAGCCAGCGGGCGCAGCTCGTCGAGCACCCAGTCCACACGGCCCAGCTCGCGCAGGCGGCTCATCATCTCGGTATAGGCGACGATCAGGTACTTGACGTCATCGATCGCGTACTCGACCTGCTTATCAGTCAGCGGGCGGCGCGACCAGTCGGTCAGCGACTCGGTCTTGGGCAATGAGACGCCACAAAACGTCTGCACGAGCGCGCCGTAGGAAATCTGCTGGCGCTCGCCCAAAAAGGCGGCGGCCACCTGCGTGTCAAAAATGGGACGCGGCAGCACGCCCACGGTATGGAGCATGACCTCCATATCCTGCGAGCAGGCGTGGAAGACCTTAGTCACGCTCTCGTCGGCCATAAGCTCGGCAAGCGGCGACAGGTCGTCGATCACCAAAGGATCGACCGCGACGCTCTCGGCAGGGGTGGCAATCTGAACCAAGCACAGGCGCGGGTGGAACGTGCGCTCGCGCAAAAACTCGGTATCGACGGCAATCGCGTCAAACTCACGGGCGCGCTGGCAAAAGTCGAGCAGAGCCTGATGTGTGGAAATGTACATATCAACCCATCGAATAAGGTTAGGCCCGAAAAACACGGGTAGGATATCGGCATTGCCCTACAACTATACTCGGTTAGTCACAGAACGGGAACGTAAGTATGCGCTGCCTTATCATCCACAACCCGGCATCGGGCCCCAGCTCAGATGAAATCTACGCGTTCACGCACGCCCTCGCGCAGGGCGGCGACGAGGTCGTGATGCGCTTTATCGGCGATGGCATGGAACCCGAGGACGCCGTGGCAGACGTGCGCGAGTTTGATCGCGTGGTCGTTTCGGGCGGCGACGGCACCGTCTCCAACGTGCTCGACCAGATGCGCGGGTGCGGTGTCCCCACGCTCGTCTTCCCCTCCGGCACAGCCTGCCTGTTCTTTAACAACATCGGTAATGCCCCCGAGGCAGCGGCGCTTGCCAAGGCTTGCCGCGCCGGTCGCACGGTCAAAGTGGACATGGGCGAGCTCTTTTGGCTCGACGAGAACGGCAACGAGAAGCGCCACGGCTTTATCATCATCGCCGGCTCGGGCTTCGACGCCGAGATCATGATGAAGGCCGCCCCCACCAAAAACGACATCGGCGAGATCGCCTATTTCCTGTCGGCGCTCGCCACACCCAACCCCACGGTGGCGCATTTTACGATTGAGCATGACGGCATTGTCGAGGAGCTCGATGGCATCTGCTGCATGGCCGGCAACACCTCGGTCATTCAAAACGACATCAACCTGTTCCCCGATTGCCGCATGAACGACGGCATGGTCGACATCGCGGTCATCGAGCCCGTAAAAACCGTCCAGCTCCTGCCCACCGTGATCACCGCCGCACTCGACCCCGCCGGCAAGGTGCTCGGCCGTCCGCAGTTCAAGATCATCCAGACCAAGGAAGCCAAGATCACCTGCACGCCGTCGCTGGGCATGCAGTTCGATGGCGAGATTATCTCCAGCAATTCGGGCGTCTTTGGAGCCCGCGCGCTTCCGCAATGCCTCGATCTCATCGTCGACGAATTCTCCCCGCTCGGAAAATAGGAGGACCCCATGAACGACAACCCCCTGATTGGCTTTATCGTCATCGTCTTGGCCATGCTCGTCGGCTATGCGATTAACGTGATCCACCGCCGGAAGAAGTAATTCCACATTGGTATGATATTCATCCAATTATCGTCTCCCCCGTTGTTTATGCATTTGCCAGACAGCGGGGGATTTTTCTTTGTGCCCCGTGCAAGGCGCTTTATTCAGATACAGTAATTGCAGGGCGTCTTTATTTAACTAAAGCTAGATAATGAGTATTCTTGTCCGCTCATCGCATATTTTAGGACGCTCATCGAGTATTTCATCGAAATAGATGAATACTATTTAGACTTCCGATAGGCTAATAGATGTATTTATTAGCTGAAATCCTGCACGGTTCCGCGGGGTTTCAACGGTTGGGAGGGATCATGAGGTTTACTCATCCTGTCAACACGCTCAAAAAGCTCGGCTGCGGCCTTGCGTTTGGAGCAGCGGCCATCATGGCCATGCCGACTTCGGCGCTCGCCTGCACCCAGATCTACATGGGCAGCAAGCTTACGGCAGACGGCAACACGTACTACGGCCGTTCCGAGGACTTCGGTCCGCGCTATGTCAAGCACTTTGGCATTGAGCCCGCACACAAGGACGGCAACAAGTACACCTCGGTCGAGTCCGGTTTTGAGTACAAGTCCAAGGGCGCAACCTACCGCTACACCTTCGTTCGCGACAACCCCTCTCAGTGGGAAGATCGCTACGACGCATATTCCGAGGCTGGCATCAACGAGAAGGGCGTTTCCTGCTCTGCCACGCTGAGCACCTCCTATAACGAGAAGGCCGAAGAGGCCGATCCCATCACCGAGGAGACTGGCATTGGCGAGTACAGCTATGCCAGCGTCATCCTGGGCGAGAGTGCCACGGCCCGCGAGGGCGTCGAGCTCATCGGCAGCCTGATCGACGAGCAGGGCGTCTGCTCCAACGACCAGATCATCATCGCCGACAGCACCGAGACCTGGCTGTTCGCCGCGCTTTCCGGCCATCAGTGGATTGCTATGAAGCTCGCCGATGACATCGCCTCGCTCAACCCCAACATCGGCAACCTCACCTATAACGTAGACCTCGATGACACCGAGAACTGTCTCCATTCCGAGGGCATCGAGTCCATGCCCAAGGAGAAGGGCTTTGCCGAGTACACCGACGGCAAGTTCGACGTCGCCAAAACCTACGGCGAGGAGATCGGCGAGGCCGGTATGCACCAGTGGTCGCGCTATATCCAGGGTCGCGATTACTTCATGGCCCCGCTGGCTGAAGGCACTGACTACGAGATCGTGAAGGACGAGCGTGAAGATGCTCGCGCCACGACCGGCGCCCTGGTCCACGAGATGCAGCCGCTGTTCTTCCAGCCCGGCAAGTCCGACTGGAACACCTTCGAGATGATCCGTTCCTTCGCCGCCCGCGGCGAGAATGTCGCCGGCCTCAACGCCAACACCGACGGCGCCTATGCCATCGGCTCCAACCGCAACACCGAGATCCACACCTTCCAGATTCGTCACGGCATGGATCCCGAGATCGCGACCATCCAGTGGGAGATGCTCTCCAACGCCGAGTTCTCCGTCGCTATCCCCCTCTACTCTGCACTGCTCACCGAGGTCAGCCCCTACTTTAGCGATCAGGATGTCTCCTTCGATCACTGCGAAGAGGAAGACGTCGTGAACAACGAGGAGCCCAAGAACTCCATCAACTACGTCCTCATGGACATCAACACGCTCGCCTATGAGAACCGCGACCACTGCGCTACCGGCGTCCGCGCCTACCTCGATGCGCTGCAGAAGGAACTCATCGAGCAGAACCTGACCGTCGACGAGGCCATGCAGGCCGCCGAGAACACCGAGGCCCGCACCGCCCTGGCCAACAAGGCCGGCAAGGCTGCCACCAAAAACACCTACCTCAAGTGCAAGGCCATGCTCGAGGAGATGCGCGACTACCTCAAGGAGGAGGATTTCTCCGAGGAGTTCGTCCCGAGCGACTACGATGCCGACAACGACTGCCTGGTCAAGTCCATCACCTACGCCGACGAGGCCCTCTCCGATGAGGACGTAGCCGAGCCCGAGGTCGAGAAGGAAGAGGCCACCGAAGAGAAGTCCGAGGGCAACAACATGGCCGCCATGGCCGTTGGCGCCGTCGTCATCATCGGCGTCTGCGGCTTCGTGCTCTATCGTCGCAAGAAGGCCTAAGAACCCCCACCTTAAGGCGCGGGCGGGATGGCCAAGGTCGCCCGCCCGCCCAGCCACCCATTCGACCGGCGGGAAACATCGCCGAAATCTTTTCAAAAAAGATTCCCTGCACACACTTCGCTGTGCTATAGTGCAGCGCAACAGCAACTAGGTGCGACCGCGCCACGGCATCACGAAAGGAGCCACCAACATGAAGAACACGATGAAGTCTCTCAACAACTGGTGGTGGCGTGATGCGAATACGATCGGTCGACGGTGAGTCCCTCACACCTGTTTTTGCGCTCTAGGTGATTAGAAGGCCTCCGGTTTCGACCGGGGGCCTTTTTCTATCTCGAGCCCGATCGC
>CAJMOL010000022.1 GCA_905215095.1 uncultured bacterium
GCGCGAGGCAAAGGTTTCCCCGCCCTGCGCTCCGGCGTTGAGTCGTCGCGTGCTCGTTACAGAAAAGCTGATAATAAGTTTGTGTGCCGCCCTTTGGGGCGGCACTTTTTGTGTGGGGTCCCTGTTTCCACAATTTTCGTCAAGCTTTTGGTTAGATTTTGGTCAGTTGGTGTAAGGGTGGAAGGCCAAAAGATTGCTGACGAAAAAAGCTCAGAGAAAGTGCTGGTAGGGGAGTTGTTGAGGTTTTCGACAGCTTTTGTCAACAAGAAACTTTGCGGCTATTGCTACGGATTGCGTTGCCGTGGCCTTGGCGGTGCGGGATGCTGGGCGTAAGCGTCGAATGCTCCGATTTTGGAGGCCAGCATGGACCTGTTTCTTGAGACTCCGCAGCAACAAGCCGAGCGCATGTTGCGCCAACAGCAACGGCTTATGGAGATGCAAATGCAAGGGGCGGCCGTTCAACCTCCTGCACAAAACGCCGCACCTGCGGTATCGTCTGCGGGCGAGGTAGACCCAGGAGCATATTCCGTACAACAAGATTCATATGCGCAGGAGCTTGCGTTCGACAAGCGCCGCACACGTCACCGCCGCGTGGGCCAGCGCCTGCGCACACTGGCGATGATCGTGCTGATCCCACTGGGGCTCGCAGCAATCTTCCTGGCCTCATATGCCCTCACGTGCATTCTCAACGGCGCCCCGCCCAATGAGGTGCTTCAGCACTTGGCGGCTCTCGGCCAGCGCCTAGGCGATGTCGTAACAACCGTCCGCGCCGGCTGGGAGAGTTAGCGATTTGACGCCTGTGGCCCAAAATCCATTTGTCCGACTTCCGTGGAGCGCCCGGTGCGTGTGGCGGGGTAAGATTGATCGCGGTTTTGATTGATAATCGATTGGGTTTGTTGGGCGGAGTCTATGTCTGCTATTGATATTGCGCTTGTTGTGATTGCCTTGGTGGCGGTGGGGGTTGCCGTGGCTTGTGCCCTGCAGCTTAAGAGCCTTCGCGCCGAGCTGCGGGAGCGCGGCGATAGCGGTGCGGAGACGCTGGCGGCGCTCGAGCAGGCCAACAACGCGCTCGATGCCCTCAACGTCGCGCTGGCAGAAACCCGCCGCACGGCAAATGCCATCGCGCAGCAGCAGACAACCGATGCGGCCGTGGAGCAGCAGCGCTACCTGACCATTGCGCGCGAGTTCTCGCAGGCCGGCGACCGTATGGATGACCTGCGCCGTGAGACGGCTCAACAGCTTGGCGCCAACCGCGAGGGCATCGAGCACCGCCTGGACAAGGTGCGCGAGACGGTCGATGCCCAGCTGGGCGCCATCCGCAAGGATAACAACGTTCAGCTCGACCAGATGCGCGCGACGGTGGACGAGAAGCTTTCCCGTACGCTCAACGACCGTCTGTCTGCATCGTTTAAGCAGGTGAGTGACCAGCTCGAGGCCGTGTACAAGGGCCTGGGCGACATGCAGTCTATCGCCACCGGCGTGGGCGACCTTAAGCGCGTGCTGGGCAATGTGAAGGCGCGTGGCATTTTGGGTGAGGTGCAGCTGGGCGCGATTCTGGCGGACATCCTTACGCCCGATCAGTATCTGGAAAACGTTGCCACCAAGCCCGGCGCCTCGGAGCGCGTTGAGTTTGCCGTCAAGCTGCCGGTAGACGAGGGCGATCCCGTGCTGCTGCCGATTGACTCCAAATTCCCGGGCGACGCGTACGAGCATCTGCTCGACGCCCAGGAGTCGGGTGACGCCGAGGCTGTGGCCGCCGCGCGCAAGACGCTCGATGCCATGGTGAAGCGCGAGGCCAAGGACATCTGCGAAAAGTACCTGAGCGTGCCCGCGACGACCAACTTTGGCATTCTGTTCGTGCCGTTTGAGGGCCTGTACGCCGAGGTCGTCAGTCGCCCCGGGCTTATCGAGACCCTGGGCCGCGACTATCACGTCAACGTTGCCGGCCCCAGCACCATGGCCGCCATCCTCAACAGTCTGCAGATGAGCTACCAGACGTTTAGGCTGCAAAAACGCACCGATGACGTGCTGCGCGTGCTTTCCGCCGTCAAGGCTGAGCTGCCGCGCTATCAGGCGGCGCTACGCCGCGCCCAACAGCAGATCGAGACTGCGGGCAAGACGGTCGAGGGCATTATCACCACGCGCACCAACGTTATGGAGCGCAAACTCAAGGACATCGATGCGCTGGAGGATGCCGAGGAGGCCGACGCGATTCTGGGCTTGGAGTCCGCAGGCTTACTCGCGGGCCAGGAAGACGAGGACTAGTTGCATCTAACGGCGGGGCGCCTGCGTAAGCACTGCGCGGGCGCTTTTCGTATCGTGCTTGCCTGAAGCGCACTTCAATGTGCAACAATGGCGTTTCGCCCTATCAGACGCGAAAGGAAGCCCATGTCTCAGAGAAGCACCAGTCCGCTCAAACGCTCCACCGTGCGCCGCACGTTGCAGCGTTTTTGGGATGTCACGCGCACGCAGCCGCTGATCGTCTTTCTCTCGGTATTCTCGTCGGCGGGCTATATCTTTTTGCTTACGTTTGCCAACACCTACGTGATGGCGCTTATCGTCGACCGCGTCCAGGCCGGCCCCGTGGCAGGCGACCAGGTGTTTGAGGTCTTTGGTCCTTACATTTTGGCGCTCGTGCTCGTTAACCTGGTAGGCCAGATCCTCTCCAAGCTGCAGGACTACACCGTCTACAAGCTCGAGATTGCGGGCAACTATCACCTGGCGCGCTTGTGCTTCGACACGCTCTCCAATCAATCCATGACATTCCACACCAGCCGATTCGGTGGATCGCTTGTGAGCCAGACGAGCCGTTTTATGAGCGGCTACACGGGTCTGGTGGACGTGACGGTGTATTCGCTCATTCCCACCATCACCTCGGTTGTCTGCACGGTGGTAGCACTTGCCCCGGTGGTGCCGACGTTTACCGTAATCCTGGTGGGCATCATGGTCGTCTACATCGCGTTTGTCTGGCTTATGTACAAGCGCATCATGCCGCTTTCGGCCGCGACGTCCGCCGCGCAGAACAAGCTGTCGGGCGTGCTGTCCGACGCGGTCACAAACATCCTGGCCGTCAAGACCTGTGGGCGCGAGGACTTTGAGCGCGACCTGTTCGATGCCGCCGACCGCGCCGCGCGCGACGCCGAGACGGTTTCGATGCACGCCATGATGCAGCGCAACTTTACGACCTCGGGCCTTATCGTCATTACCATGGCCGTGGTGAGTGTGTTCGTCGCGGGCGGCAACGCGTGGTTTGGCATCTCGGCCGGCACGCTCGTCATGATCTTTACCTATACCTATAACCTCACCATGCGCCTGAACTACGTGAGTTCCATGATGCAGCGCATCAACCGCGCTTTGGGCGATGCGGCCGAGATGACGCGCGTGCTGGACGAGCCATGTTTGGTGGCAGACGACCCGGACGCCCCTGAGCTCAAAGTGACCGAGGGCGCGATTGATTTTGAGCACCTGAGCTTTGCGTACCGTGACGCTGCGGCGGGCGAGACCGTGTTCGATGACCTGACGCTTCATGTGGCGGCGGGCCAGCGCGTGGGCCTGGTGGGCAAATCGGGCTCGGGTAAGACGACGCTCACCAAATTGCTGCTGCGCCTAGACGATGTTCAGGGCGGTCGCGTGCTCGTGGACGGCCAGGACGTCTCGCGCTGCACGCAGCAGAGCCTGCGCCGCCAGGTTGCCTACGTGCCGCAGGAGGCGCTGCTGTTCCATCGCTCCATTCGCGAGAATATCGCCTACGGCCGCCCCGACGCCACTGACGAGCAGATTCGCGAGGCAGCGCGCCTGGCCAACGCGACCGAGTTTATCGATCGCTTGCCCCATGGCTTTGATACCATGGTGGGCGAGCGCGGCGTTAAACTCTCGGGCGGCCAGCGCCAGCGCGTGGCCATCGCCCGTGCCATTCTCACTGACGCGCCGATTCTGGTGCTCGACGAGGCGACGTCTGCCCTGGACAGTGAGTCCGAGGCACTGGTGCAGGAGGCTCTCGAGAACCTGATGCGCGGGCGCACCTCCATTGTGGTGGCACATCGCCTGTCCACCGTGGCGGCGCTCGACCGCATCGTGGTGCTGGCAGACGGCGAGATTGTCGAGGATGGCACGCATGCTCAGCTCGTCGAGGCAGGCGGCGAATATGCAAGCCTATGGGGGCGCCAGACCGGCGCATTTTTGGAGGCGTAAAGACCCCATACGTGGGACAATCGTGCCCATAGGTTTGTTATGCCGCCGAGTCGAGGAGTCGTTATGCCACGCGAGACCAATGCCGCCAAGCGCGAACGCGCCATCGAGGTGTGTGAGCGCCTCAACCGTCGCTATGGCCCGGTCGAGTGCTTTTTGGACCACGAGAATCCCTTCCGCCTGCTGATTGCGGTGCTGCTCTCGGCGCAAACGACCGATGCACAGGTCAACAAGGTGACGCCGCGGCTGTTTGCCCAGTGGCCCACGCCCGAGGCCATGGCCGGGGCAAGTGTGACCGACGTGGCGGACACCATTAAGTCGCTCGGCTTTTATAAGAGTAAGGCCAAGCATGCCGTGGGGGCCGCGCAGATGATCGTTGCCGACTACGGCGGCGAGGTGCCGGCCGACATGAAGGAGCTCGTCAAGCTGCCGGGCGTGGGGCGCAAGACAGCGAACATCGTGCTCAACGTAGGGTACGGCATCGTGGAAGGCATCGCGGTGGATACGCACGTCAACCGCATCGCGCACCGCCTGATGCTGAGTCCCAAGGCGCACGCCAAAGAGCCGCTCAAGACCGAGCAGGATCTGCTCAAGATCTTGCCGCACGAGTATTGGGAGTCGGTCAATCACCAGTGGATCACCTTTGGCCGCGAGATTTGCGATGCCCGCAAACCCAAGTGCGACGAGTGCCCACTGGCGGACCTTTGCCCCAGCGTACGGGTGGTGCAATAGCTTTTTGCAAACTTTTTTGCAAAAAAGTCCCAAACCTTAGATATAGCTTGGTTGCGCAACCTTTTGAGTTTTTTCTCGGCTTAAATTGAGGATGCAATTCAAATGTCTTCTTTCGCGGAGTGGTCGCGGAGAAGAGAGTCGGGAAAGGACGACCACATGAATAGGAAGCTTAACGCTGCTATCACAGCTGGCTTGAGCCTTAGTATGGTTCTTGGCTCCACGCCGGTTGCTGCTATCGCGGCGGAGACTGCTCAGAACACGAGCGAGGGGGCTACTGCTGCAGCCTCTACTGGTGTTAAGACCGTTATTTTTGTGGCGGCAAATGGCGGCGGCGGCGCTTTCGCGGACGGAAACATCACTACTGAACCCATTGAGACTAACGACGAGGGCATATGCCCTGTGCCGGAGTCTCCCGTGCGCGATGGCTATGTGTTTGGTGGCTGGTATTATGACAGCGCTTGCACTCAGGCCGTAGATTTATCTCAGCCTCTTCTGGGCGGCGCCAGCAACTATGTCCTGTTCGCTAAGTGGACTGAGGCACCCTCGAAGGCGCTTAATGTGACCTACGCTGCCAATGGCGGTCAGTTCGCCGACGGCAACAACGTCATGCTGGGCCAGACTGACAGCAATGGTATTGCTCGCCAGCCGCTTGCCCCCACGCGTGACGGCTATGTGTTTGCCGGTTGGTATTATCACAGCGATGGAACCGACCCGGTTGACTTCAACCAGCCGATTGTCGGTGGCGGCAAGAATGTGACCCTTTTCGCCGCTTGGACGCCCGCGAAGCAGGACAAGACTGTCGAAATCCTCTACGTCGCCAACGGCGGTACGTTCTTCGACGGTAACGATACTATGCAGGGCGTAACCGATACCGACGGTATCGCACGCCTGCCGCTTCAGCCTACCCGCGAGGGCTATGACTTCCTTGGTTGGTCGTACGATCGCGACGGAAATGACCCCGTCGACTTCACGAAGGCTATCGTTGCGGGCAGCGGTCACGCGACTGTTTATGCTCAGTGGAAGCAGAACAACGAGAAGACGGTTCTCTATGTTGCCAATGGTGGCGCTTTTGCCGATGGCAATGAGACCATGGAGGGTGTCACTGACAGCGACGGCGTCGCCCGCCAGCCCCTGGCCCCGACCCGCGAGGGCTACACCTTCGCCGGCTGGACCTACGACTCCGAGGGCACCGACCCGGTCGACTTCAGCAAGCCCGTCCAGGGCGGCGGCGACCACGTGACGTTCTACGCCCAGTGGACCAAGAACGAGACGCCTGCTGTCCAGACCCACAAGGTCAATTTCTACGTTGATGGTTCCACCACTACGGTTGAGGTCGAGGACGGTAAGACTGTTGCTCAGCCCACTGATCCTTCCGTCGACGGCTTCAACTTTGTCGGCTGGTCTTCTTCCAAGGAGTCCTTCAAGAAGTTTGACTTCTCTACTCCTATCACCGAGGACACCACTGTCTACGCTTTCTTTACCGCTAAGACCCCCAAGTCCGAGACTTTGAAGAAGGATGAGGGCAAGAAGCAGGTTGCTGCTGATAAGAAGGACGAGGCTAAGGCCGAGAAGAAGGACGACGCCGCCCTTGCTTCTACCGGCGATCCGACCTTCGTTGTGACCTCTGCTGCCGCCCTTACCGGCGCTGTGGCTGTCGCTGTGGGCATGTACATGACCAAGCGTCGCGAGCACTAAACTCTACTAGTGTTTACCTCCGGGCTTTATTAGCCCAAACCTGATAGCCGCGTGGGGACCCGACCCCCACGCGGCTTTTATGTTTTAGTTATCTTGTTGAGTTCTTCGACTTCTGCATACGTTTTTAGATATCCACGCCATATAAAGGGGCGCCGCTGCGATGTGTGCAGCGGCGCCCCTTTGTGTTGATTCTTATTGGGCGGGCTCGGCCCTAGGCCAACGCGCGTACGTCTGAGGAGATCTTCAGCACCAAAAACTCGGTCGAGGAGCCCAGTTTGAGCAGGTCGCCGTCGTGGATGGGAAACTGCTTGTCCTCGTCATCGGAGGTGCGTAGCGAACGTGGCTTTTCGATAACGGTGGTCGCGCCGTTGCGTGTCACCAGCACCGTTCCATTAGTGGAGTGCAGGCCGCTCGCGAGCCATGCTCCGTTGGAAAACGCTACACGCAGGTGCCGACGGGATACATCGGGTCCTACGTTGGTGATGGCGTTTTGGTCGTGTGCAAAAGAGCCTAGTACCGTACCCTCGGGATCGAGGCTCAAAGGATAGATCGGCGGCAAGGCCGAGCCGTCTTTCGCAAGCCTGAGCAGCCCCAGTTTTGCAGGAGGCTCGTTGACCTTGCGGTTGGTGCACCGCGCCTGGACGACCTCGGCGGTCTCGAGCGTGCCAAAGGTCTGGGCCAGTTGCGTTATGGCAAAGTCTTTGACCTCGGAGGCGGCGGCATTGGGATCGGCCAAGCATCCGCAGACCGTTAGCGCAAGAAGCTCCAAAAGGCGCCGTTCGCTTTGCTTGAGGCCAGGCATGACAGCGATGCGGTCAAAGATATTGCGCAGGATGGAACCATCGAGCCCCCAGTGTTCGAGCGACGTTGCCATGCGCTCGAGGGCATGCGCCGTAATGGCTTGCTGGCGAGCGTTGGCGGCCGCTGGACTGCTGCCGCTGCCGATTTTTACAGCGGCAGCCAAGCTCTGGACGCTCTGCGAAAAATCGGCAAACATCTCGGGGTCGATCTTGTCGGTGCCCGGAACGACGTGCACCACGCGTCGCGATAGAAACGTCTTTTCTGCAATGCGAAATCGTGGGGCCGGTTTGGAGCCAATCGGCTTGTCCGAAATCAGGATGCGCGCCGCTTCGCGATTGTTGATCTGCAGGTCGCACTTAAGGAAATCAAAGAGCACCTCGGAAGGTGTTTCCGCACGCATGATGCGAGACTCCTTTCTGGTATCCGGTAAAGGTGTTAGATGCAAAAGCCGGGTAGGACATAGGTCTTTTGGTCCGGAGCGTTTCCGGGCGTTGCCCAGCAAAACACGTCGCCGTCTTTTCCAACGCGGTTAAAGTACGTCGAGTCGGCGCCCTCGCTGCAGTCGGCGCTGGGGGTGCGCTCCCAGTAGCAGATTTTTTTGCCAGAGACGGTGCGGATCATGGCTTCGTTTGTGGTCAGGCCGCTCACACTCTGCTCGCGATAGAGCTGGTACTGATCGCCTTCTCCGCTGTAGAGGGCAGAAAGGTACTCGCTGCCTTCTGCGAACGTTTCGGGCGCTTGGCAGCCGCACAGCTCGCTCATGGACGGTAGCCAGAGTATGTCGTCGGTGGCGGTGATGCTGGAGACGTCTTTGGTGCCGCCGGTGTTGTTGGTGAGCTTTCGCACCGAGCGAATCTGATTACGGAGATCGTCGGGCAGCGTAGCCATGCCCTTGTCCGCCAACCATTCACGAAGCGACGATTGCTCCCAGCCGCCCGTCGCGGCGTGGTCGTTTACGGCGCGCATGGCGATGGGGGTACGGAACATAAAGGTGATGCCCGCGGGGAGGCCGTCATCGGTGAGCGTGTCTGCCTTAAAGCCAACGATCTGGATTTGTGCCTTGGTCCCGTCGGAAAGCCTGACAGTCTTGGTGTTCTCGTTTTCGAGCGACTGCTTGCTGTTTACCAGGTGGTAGGTTTCGGCAATCGCGAGCGCGTTTTTGTTGGAAGATGTCTCTTGTATTTTGCGGGAGATCAGGGCGAGTTCTTCCCAGGTGTAATCGTCGAGTGACGGCTTGATGCCGTGCGCCAGGTCGATAAGTCCCCAGCATCCCGTGGCAATGGCAGAGCCTGCTATGCCGGCAACGCAGACGCCGCCGAGCGCGAGCGCAGCGCGATGCGAGATGACTGGGTGGCGCGTCTGAGCCTTGTCGGAGCCGGAAGGCTTCGGTTGCTGGCTAAAGTCGATCGGGGTGGGCAGCGGCGTGCGTGGCTCAAAATCGATGTCTTTAATCCAGGCATCGAGCTTGCCGACAATCGTAGACAGCGGCGCGCGCTGGGACTGCTCGTTATGGATACCGCTCATAATGACATCGACAAGCATTTGGTCGCCGGGTACGCGTGCCTCAAGCGGCTCGAGCTCGTGCTCGATCTTGTACAGGTAGGGCGACTGGTCCATATGCTCGTTTAGGCGATATGGCGTGTGACCGGCATAGAGCGTGTAGAGTATGCTGCAGAGCTCGTATGTATCGATACTGGGCGACGTACGCAGCGGCGCCAGCTCGGGGATGTCGTTGGAGAGCATCTCGGGTGGGGCGAACTCGGGGGTGCCGTTGCGCCAGATGCCAGTCGACATGGTAAACGAGGGGTCTGAGCGCTTGATGCTCGAGCTGCCCAGATCGACTAGGCAAAGGTCAAAACTGCAGTGTGCAATCTGCTGGGCAAGGGACCGGCGCGTCGTGCGAATAATGATGTTGCGCAAGGAGATATCACGGTGCGCAAACGGCGCATCGAGATTTTGGGCATCCAGGAGAATCTCTCCCAGGCGTTTTCCAATCGCGGCGACGGTGTTTGCGGGAATGTGGTCGCCCTCGGCGGGGTCGGTTAGCTCTGCCGCAGCATCGCGAAGGGGCAGGCCTTCAATCCACTCCATAAGGATGGCCGGTACGGAGCCGGTATAGCCGTAGCCATAGGTTTTGGGAAAGCCGCCCAACAGTGAGACGGCTGCAAGATTGCGATACTCCTCGGTAAGCGTCTTGATGCCCGAGGGGCTGATGGCGGAGCCGTTTTCATCACAGCCGCTGAGGGGCAACAGCGTCTTGAGCGCAAAGGTCTCGCCCTCGGTGTTGGCGACCTTGCGAAGATGGTGGGAACCGCCGCCGACTGCCCCACAATCCAACAGGGTGGTAAAGCGGCGAATGGTATCGGAGTCTTCGGTGGTCGCAAACATGGCGTTTGGTTCAAAGGGGGACAACGCGATGATATCCATGTCCGTGTCGTACGTCACGGGGCGATCCTTTCGAGAAAAAAGTGCATAGCGATAATGTTAGTGAAAAGGTAGCGCAACCGTTGCCTTAATCGAAAAGGTGCCGTTATTTGCATGGGTTGATGCAAATAACGGCACCTTGTGCGTCGAAGATGTGTGGCGGGCTAGTCTGTGATGCGAATGACCAAGAAGCGCGTCGTGGCGCCCAGGCAGAGCGTATCTCCGTTGTGAATCTCGACGGGGGCATTGGTAAAGTTAGCGGGGCGCTCGCGTCTGGGCGGTTCGATAGCCTGTCGGCAGCGGTCGACACCCGAGATCAAAAACGATCCGTTGGTGGAGCCGAGGCCCTGCGCAAGCCAGCGTCCGTCTTGGAGCCAAATACGCAGGTGCTGGCGCGAGACGTCGAAATCGACGTCGGTGATGGCGTTCTCGTCGCCCGTCAGCGACCCGATAATGCTGCCCACCGGGTCCGTGGTAAGGGGACGCAGCGGCGGTCGTGCCGAGTTGCCCACGACGCGCAGCAGCCCCAGACGAATGTCTCCCGTGGGGCGCGCGGTTGTCGAGAAAAACGAGGTGACGGTCGTCTCGACCGTGCCGAGTGTCGAGAGCATCTGGTCGGACACAAAGGACTCGGTGTATTCGATGGCGCGGGCGGGGTCGCCAAGGCAGCCGGTAACGATAAAAAAGACCAGATGGATGTAGAGGCGATCTTTGATGTCGCTATCGTCAGCGGTCTCGATGCGCTCAACGCCGTTTCTAAAGAGCATGCCGTCGACGCCGCAATTGGTAAGGGCATCCTGCATGTCTGGGACGCACGACTCCATATAGCGTTTAGCGACCTTGCTCAGCGATTGGGGGTCGGAGCCTCGGTTTTGCATGATGAGGTTGAGTATCTGGCGCGCACTTTGTTCAAAGGGCACAAACAGCGGCTCGGGAAGGTCACCGGGTTTGGCGTGAACGATTTCGCGTGAGATAAACGACGGGACCGTCAAGCGTTCGGAGATGGGGCGTCCACCGTAACGGGCGTTGCCGGCCATGAGAATTTGCGCGGCGTTACCGTTGTTGATGCGACCGAGTGACTTAAGCCCGGCGTACAGTGCACAAGATGGGGTGTCGGCCATTTGTTTTACCCCCCCCCTCCTCAAAAAGTGACATTAAATACGTAAGCATGGTCAATTATAGGCGCTTTGCAGCTCGAAATGCTCGCCAGGGGGCGCGGGCGGTGTAAATCGCTGCCGGAAGACAGCAAATCAAAAAGCGGAGAGCGGATTAATAAGCTGGGAAAACGCGTTAGCAAGACCGTTGTGGGCAACATTTGGCATGATGTCGCTTAGGCTTTTGGTCACGGGACCGTGCGGTACCATAAACGTTAATGAACTTTGACGAACGACCCGCCGAGCTTGCCCCGGCGGGCTTTTGGCGTTGCAATGCCGGAGGAACAGCATGCTCATTCACCGTATAGCCGCGCAGCTCTACACTGCCGAGGCGCTGCAGACTGTCGAGGCCGGACTCGATGCCGGCGAGGACGTGACGCTGGCCGTGTCGCAATCGGGTCGCACGCTTATGGCGGCAGCCCAGTTTGCGCGCCGTCCGCGCCCCACGGTCTACATTGTGAGCGGCGAGGACTCGGCCGATCGCGCCGCGCGCAGCCTTGCTGCTTATGTGGGCCTGGCGCACGTGTGCCGTTTTCCCGAGCGCAAGGACTATCCGTGGCGCGAGCAGGCGCCTGACGATGCCGTGGTTGCCCAGCGCTGCGAGGCGCTCGGGCGCATCGTGCGCGGGGACAACTGCATCATGGTCGCCTCGGCCCGTGCGCTGCTGCGTTGCGTGCCGCCAGTCGAGAGCCGCTACTGGGAGTCCACTACTTTTGCGGTGGGCGAGGAGATTCCTTTTGACGAGGTGCCACAGCGCTTGGTGGGCATGGGCTACACCAATGCCGGTGCCGCCGACGCGCCCGGCCTGTTCCGTGTGCACGGCGACACCGTCGAGGTGTTCCCCGCGCAGGAAAAAGCGCCCGTGCGCATTGAGTTTTTCGGCGACGAGATCGATCGCATCCGCCGTATGGTGAGCTCAACGGGCCAGACCATCGGCAACGAAGACAGCATCGAGATCTTCCCCTGCCGTGAGCTGGCGCTTACCGACGAGGCCGTCCACAACATGCATGTGGCGCTCTATCGTGCCAGCCAGGACGACAGCAAACTGGCCGCATTGCTCGAGATGGTGGATGCGCGCATCGTCACGCCTGAGCTCGATCGCTTTTTGCCGGTGATGTACGGCCAGACCGTAAGCCCGCTGTCGCACGTGAGCGGCAAGGCGCTCGTGGTGCTGTCCGAGCCGCGCTCGCTGTTCGACGATTGCCTGCGCGCCTACGAGGATATCGAGGCCCGTGCCGGCGAGGCGGGGGTCGATCGCCTGGACGGCTTGTACGTGCGCGCCCAACAGCTCGACTTTGGTGCCCAGCAGCGCCTGAACTACGTGAGCCTCATCCGTGCCGGCGGTGCGGTGACGGCCGAGCTCAAGATTGAGCAGCCGGCCATCGCAGGCTCGGACAACCGTTTTATGACGCGCATCCAGGAGGTCGTGGGTAAGCGCTATGCCTGCGTGTTTGCCATCCCCGACCGCGGTGCGCGC
>CAJMOL010000023.1 GCA_905215095.1 uncultured bacterium
GCGTCTTCCTCGGTTGGCGCGAGCAGCGTTAAGCTCACCCAGGGGCAGAAGATTGAGTTTGCCTTTACGGGCGGTAGCGCGTCCCCTGTCGTTAAGGACCAGCTTGCTGCGAATGTGACCGTCATTGGTCGCGATGCCCAGGGCAAGACTCAGACTTGGGTCGATAACGCGCAGTATGTGGTGACGTCCGGCTCGAGCGCGCTTGACCTTACGAAGGTCGCGCTCGAGGCGAATGATATTGACGCCGTTGCTGCGGGCTCCTTCATTCTGAGCCTTAAGTACAACGGCGTTGAGCTGGGTACGCCGCTCGATTATTCGACCTATTGGCAGCTGTTCATCAACGGCAAGTCGAGCGACTACACGGCAGACAATGTCACCATCCACGCCGGCGATACCGTCACGTGGTTCTACGGTGGCTGGGGCGACCAGTTGCCGTCCGATTCTGTTCATGCTTCCGTTCAGGTACTTGGTAAGGATAAGGACGGCAAGCAGCAGGTTTGGGCTTCGACGGGCCAGATGAGCCTCAAGGCAGGCTCCACTGCCAAGGATCTCCTTGAGCAGACCGGCCTTACTCTCGATGCTGGCGAATCGTCTTGGGGCTGGTTCCTCAACGGCATTACTTCGCCGTTCGATGGTAAGTCCTATGGCTGGGATGCTGCGACCAATAGCTATTGGCGCTTCTACGTAAATGGCAAGTTCGCCGACGCCGGCGCCGGTGCCTATGAGCTCCAAGAGGGTGACGCCGTCACCTTTATGTATGGTGCTGACGCCGATGCCCTTCCTGGCCAGGTTCTTGGTTCTGTCGATGTTATCGGTCCCGATGTCAACGACAACAATACTCGCTGGGGCTCGGCAAGCAACGTTTCTCTGCCCGAAGGCTCTACGGCTCAGGATTTCATTGAGACGGTTCTGAAGGCAAAGCGCGTTGATTACAAGGCCTCCCAGAGTGGTGCATACTGGTTCCTCAATTCCGTTACTTCGCCGTTCGATCACAAGCCGTATGTCTGGGATGCTACGACCAATAAATATTGGCACCTGTATATCAATGGAGAGCCCTCCTTACTCTGCGCCAATCAGATTACGCTCAAGAGTGGCGATAAGGTTACGCTTGCCTATACGACCGATGACTCGCCCATGCCCGATCCCGACAAGATTGTCGTGGACCCGAGTGCGACGACTCCTGATTGGGATGCCGAGTGGGCCGGCTACGGCAACAGTGGCAACGGTTCGACCGTAACGGATGCCAAGACGCCTGCGCAGGCTGCCGGTCTTAAGTGGGCCTTCGATTGGAAGGCCGAGTCTGGTCAGCAGTATGCCAACTGCAGCGAACCTGTCATCGCTAACGGCTTTGTGTACATCGCGACCGAGAACGAGCTCATTAAGATCGATTCGTCCACGGGCAAAAAGGTTGCCTCTGCGCCGCTTGCCTCCAAGGTGAGCTATACCTCTCGTCCGATCTATACCAATGGCCTTATCATCGTTCCGCTCAACGGCGGTGCGGTCCAGGCGATTACTGCAGACAAGCTGATCTGCAAGTGGCTGACGCCCGGTTTGACGGACTTGACGCAGAGCTCCTGCACCGTCGTTTCGGACGGCGAGTACGTCTATGTAGGCTCGGTCGATATTTCGTATGACGAGAATTACAACGCGACCTACGGCAACGGCTCCTTTGTGCGCATTAAGATTGCCACGGGCGAAGTTTCTTGGCAGAACATCGACCCTGCCGAGGGCTATTACTGGACTGGTGCGGCTTTGACGGATAAGTATGCCATCGTTCCTACGAGCGCAGGTACGCTTAAGTGCATTGATAAGGCAACGGGTGATGTCGTTTCGACCATGAAGCTCGGCGCCCTTGCGAACGCTGACTGCGTCGCCGATCCGTCCAATGGCTCGACCTTCTATCAGATGACGCACGACGGAAAGCTCCATGTGATTTCGCTTTGGGCGTGCTGAGTGAACAGAAGACGGTTGATCTGGGCCTTACGAATAATCTGAGCGCCCCTGCGGTGTCTGGTGACAATCTGATTGTCGGCGGACAGACGGCTACTGGCTCTGCTCTGGTTCTCTATAACCTGAAGACGGGTAAGACCACGATGGTCGCTGCTGCCGACGGCAAGGCGCTGCCGGCTGGCCTCAACGGTATTGCTGCTACTCCGCTGGTGAGTGTTCAGGGCGGCAAGACCTATGTGTACTTCACCGTTAACAGCGCGGATAGCAAGGATTACGTCAACTACTCTGCTGGTGGTGGCGTGTATCGCTATACGCTCGGCGATGCAGAGGCGACGCAGATTTATGATGCGGCTGGCCATTACCAGTACTGTGACTCTCCGGTCATTGCCGATGCTTCTGGCAATCTCTACTACATTAATGATTCGGGCACGCTGTTTAAACTTGGAGCTGTCGAGTCTTGGACGGTTGCCTTTAACTCCAACGGCGGGTCTGCTTGCGACACTAAGTTTGTTGCTACGGCCGATGGCAAGCTGGTCAAGCCGGCCGATCCGACGCGCGATGGCTACACTTTCGGCGGTTGGTATACCGATGAGGCTTGCACGCAGGCGTATGACTTTAGCACGCCGGTGACGGCCGATCTGACGCTGTATGCCAAGTGGACCAAGAATGCCGTTAACCCTGGCGGTAATGGCGGCGCTGGTTCGAATGGCGGCGGCGGTTCTGGTACCGGTACTGGTTCCGGCACTAGCGCTGGCACTGGCACGGGTTCCGGCTCCGGCTCGAAGGGCGGCGCTGTCGCCCCGGGTCATAAGCCGACGACCAAGACGACGGTGTCGACCAAGACCGAGACCAAGGACAACAAGTCCGACAAGAAGGACTCCGATAAGTCCGATAAGAAGGACGAGAAGAAGTCTGACAAGAAGTCTGACAAGAAGGACAGCAAGTCCGACAAGAAGTCCGATTCCAAGTCCGATACGGGTGCTGCTTCCACGACCACTGCTAAGAAGTCCTCTAGTGCTTCCGAGCAGGAGACTGGCACCAACCCGCTCGCCATTGTTGGCGTTGCCGCCGGCGTCATCGGTCTCGCCATCGTCGGCGTGTTCGTGTTCACCAAACGTCGGTAGGTGAGGGCTGTGTCCAATAAATCCAAGGACGCTGACCCCAAGCAACCAGATTCCTCGTTCATTCAGTTCGACGATTCAAAGCAACAGGGCGCCGCTTCGGCGGCGTCCGCCCCTCGACGGAAGGCGCTTCTTGGCGTTCTGACTGCCGCGTGCGTTGCGCTGATTGTCATATCGCTGGGCTTCGTCCATCCTTCCGAGAGCGGCGCCTGGTCCATTGACTGGATCGTTCAGGCCGTGACGGGGGAGAGCGTCGTCGCCAAGGACACCAAGGGGTTTGGCTCGACTACGACTTCGGGCGAGGCCAGTTCCAAGGATTCCAAATCTTCGAATGATGCAAAAGACGAGCCCAAGGGTTCGAACGACGCCAAGAACGATTCCGAGTCTTCAAACAAGGAATCGGACAAAAACTCGGATAGCAAGAAGTCCGAGGACCGGGGCGGCAAGAAGTCTGGCGATAAATCCGCTGCCCAAAATACGGGAGCCGGTGATACTTCCAATGCGTCTGGCGGTGCTTCTTCGGGCGGTGGCCAGTCGTCTGATGGAGCCTCATCCTCTAATGGTGGAAACGCCTCCTCGGGCAGCCAAAGCGGCTCACAGGAGTCCAACTACGTTACGGTGACGGTTTCGGTCACATCGAGCGCTGTGGGCAATCCCGTGTCCTCTGGCGGCACCTTTACCTTTAACGAAGGCGCCACCGTTTACGATGCCCTGTGCGCGCTGGGCCTTTCTGTCAACGCACACGGCTCATCGTACGGCACGTATGTTTCTGCGATTGGTGGTTTGGCCGAGAAACAGTACGGCGGCACGAGCGGCTGGATGTACTCCGTCAACGGCACAACGCCCATGACGGCCTGCAGTAACTACGTTCTCTCCAATGGCGACAACGTCGTTTGGTATTACGTAACGGGCTAAATGCCTCGAAATAACGCGCCAAACGGGCGGTTCGGACCAACATCCGAGCCGCCCGTTTTTAATACGGATGGGATGGGGTTCCCAATCGAGGCTCAACCGGAAAATGCATCCCACTCTGAAGGCGAATTCCGAGACACGGTTTCCGCATCAGCATCCATTGGGAAAGCACATCCCGTTCTGCTGACTGATTCCGGGACGCAGCTTCCGCTAGGACGGCGTTGCGGAAGCTGCATCCCATTCTGAGGCTGCAATCTGGGATGCACTTTCCGGAACGGCGCTCTTGGGGAAACTGCGTCCCATTCCGGCGTTGTAGCCCGCCTCGTGCGCCTTCCTCGGCAGGCTCTGCAAACAAAAAGCCGGCTGGAACGTGAATTCCAACCGGCTGCGAAGCGAGATTATGTTGGGCCGTCTACGACTGTGCGCCTTCGAGGAAGAAGCGGCGGCTAAAGTAGTTGTACCAGGTGACCAGGAACGTGGCGATGGCCTTCATGGCCTGGTAGCCGATGCTCAAAAACGTGACGCCCACAAACATGTACAGGTCGTTGAGGCCCAGGCCGATCACCGACAGGATGGTGAAGATCGTGAACTCGCGCTTGCGGCTCATGCCTTCGCGGTGGTCGAACACGTACTTCATGCTGAGCCAGTAGTTGACCACGACGGACGTGATAAACGAGATCGTGGTGCTCATCAAAAAGTCGAGATGGAACAGCTCGACGAGCGCAATGAGCATGCCCCAGTCGATGCCAAAGGAGATAAGTCCCACGACAGCGAACTTGAGGAACTGCTTGGTATGAGGTTGTGCCAGTGCCTTGCGCACGTAATCACATCCAATGCGTTGACGAATCGAGCAGAGGATACTTTAGAGCTTTTGCATGGGAAACGTAAGGTCTTTGCCAATAACTATACGAACTCGCCAAATTTTCAAGAGCTAATCCGCAAACGTTGAAAATTTGCCCGTAAACGAGCGACACCCACGGACGATACTGCGCTGAGTGCGCGTCGTCCGTGGGCGCCGTAATGCTGCAGGGGTTTCGAGCTATTTTGTCTCGTCGCCCTCCAGGAAGATCTTTCGGGTCACAAAGTTGTAGACCATAACAAGCGCGGTGGCGCAAATCTTGGCGATATTGGCCTCGAGTCCCAGGCCGGCGTTGAGCGCCAGCACGATGCCATCGTTGAGCACCAAACCGATCACGGACAGCACGACAAAGATAATGAACTCGCGGCGGCGGCTCATGCCTTCCTTGTGCGCAAACACGTATTTCATGCTTGCGAGGTAGTTAAAGATGAGTGAGATGATAAAGCCGCTGGTGTTGGCGATTAGGATGTTGAGGCCCAGACCGTAGTGGAGCAGATTCATGATGCCAAAGTCGATGACGGTGGCAATGACGCCGACGACGCCAAACTTCATGATCTGCGCAAGGAGCTTTTGCATGGTACCTGCCTTAGGGTGGCGCCGGAGCGCCGCGGGGATGACAAACTCAGCAAGTTTAGCCAATCCCCGCGGGTGGTGCTAGGCGCGCTCCTCGATAGCACCGTTTCTATATGCATCGAGCAGCTGACGCAGGTCCTGGATTTGGCTGCGGATCTTGGCACCGGTATCGGTGTCGCTCACCATGCGGCGACGGTCTGCTTGGTCAAAACGGTTGGTCTCGCTTTCGATGTCCACGTTGCGCGTGAGTGCCTCGGCAACCGTCGTAAAGGCCCGGTGCGACTTGAGGCGGCAGCCGCGCGAGCTCGAGATGAGCGTATAGCCGGCGATACCCGTCTTGGGATGGTAAGCGCGGCAGAAGCCGCCATCGATGACCAGCAGCTTGCCCTCGGCGCGGATGGGCTGCTCGCCCTTGGTAGTTTTAACGGGCGTGTGGCCGTTGATGATGTGGCCGGTCGGCGAGCATGCCATGGGCGCGACGCCAAACTCGCGCATGATGTCATCGCAGACCGAGGGCGACTTGGTAAGCGTAAAGTACGGGTCCATCGGCTCGGCCCAGGTGCTCTTATCGGCGATATAGGCGCGCTCAAAGGTACGCACCAGGCGTCCGCTGGCGGGTGAGTTAAAGCCGATCCACAGGTACCACATCCAGTCGAGGGCGTCGCGGTCGCCCACGCGCCAGGCGCGGCGGGCGATGTGGTCGCAAAAATCGAGATAATCGCGGCCAGCGTGCCAGGTGCCCAGACAGTTCATGCTGCTAAAGGTGCCGTCTTCGTTGAGCGGCACGCAGCCATGGAACAGCAGGTTGCCGTTGGTGACCTTGTACATCGAGCCGTGGGTGTAGAGGAAATCGATATGGCGATGCAGATGATCGGCGGTGACAAACTCGGACACAAGCTTGTCGATGATGTGTTGCTCCTGGGGCGTGAGCGTGTAGGGGTCCGCCGGATCGACGGTGGGGAAGTCGTTGGTCGTGAGCGGCCATACACTGCCGTCGGCAAGCGTGACCGTGCCGGCGTCGTGGTCGATCTTGTCGAGTAACAGGCGGTCGGTCATATCGAACTCGGGGTGGCGCTGGATAATCTGGCCCTCGAGTTTAAAGAGCAGCACGTTGATGGCCTTGATCAGCGGGGTGATGGTCTCACCGGCGGTGTAGGTGGCATCGGCAAAGGCGACGAGCTCGCGCAGCGAGATACCGTAGTCGTTCTCGAGGATCTCGTAGTTGTCGTAGCGCAGGTTGTTGCGCAGCACCGTGGCGATGCAGGCGGGCTCGCCGGCAGCGGCGCCCATCCACAGCAGGTCGTGGTTGCCCCACTGGATGTCGAGCGAATGGTAGGTGAGCAGGCGGTCCATAATCTTGGCAGCGCCGCCGCCACGGTCGAAGATATCGCCCACCAGGTGCAGGTGGTCGACGGCCAGGCGCTTGATGAGCGAGGCGAGCGACTCGATAAAGTCGTCGGCGCTTGCGGTCTCCAGAATGGACTCCACGATGCGCTCGTGATAGCGCACACGATAGTTGTTCTCGTCCGGATGCGTGTGCAGCAGCTCGTCGATGATGTAGGCGTAATCGCGCGGGATGGCCTTACGCACCTTGGAGCGCGTATAGCGGCTCGAAAGCGAGCGGGCAACCACAATGAGTTGGTCGAGCATGGTCTTGTACCAGGTGGGGGAGTCCTCGTGCTGGCTGCGGACCAGCTCGATCTTCTCGCGCGGATAGTAGATGAGCGTGCACAGCTCGCCCTTTTCGTCAAAGGTGAGTGTGTCGCCAAAGATCTCGTCGACATGTTCGCGCACGACGCCCGAGCAGTTGTTGAGGATGTGCATAAAGGCTTCGTACTCGCCGTGCACGTCGCTCATAAAATGCTCGGTGCCCTTGGGTAGGTTGAGGATGGCCGAGAGGTTGATAATCTCGGTAAATGCGGATTGTTCGGTGGGGAACTGTCTCGACAGCAGGCGCAGATACTTGAAGTCTTGCGGGTTGCGATCGAATGCGACCATGAAACACCTTCCAATATGGTTGGTAAAACTGATAAACATCGTCAAACGTTTATCAGTATGCGCCGCTTTTGTTTCGATTTTGCGCCAGCGGCTGAATTGTCGGCTGAATGGTTTGGTAAATCGATTTAGTGAAGGTAGATGTGTTGGTTGGGTGGAGACGACAGAAGGTGTTTTCTCAGATATTTATGCGTGGGGCCGGTGGAGACGATGGTGGTAAAGATGTTCACTATTTTTGGTTCGATTTGGTAAATAGTGGACATTTGTATCGTATTTAGGCTTGCTGTGCGATAATTTGCGTAGCAATACTTAAGGAGCCTCATATGAGTGATTTTGTCCTGACCTGTGAATCCGCCGCCGATCGAACCCGTGAGTTCTTTGCGTCGCGCAATATCCCTGTCGTGTGTTTTCATTACGAGATTGATGGTGTTGTCCATACGGACGATCTGTATCAGTCGATTACGCCGGATGAGTTTTTTTGCCCAGATTGCCGCGGGCGCCATGCCCAAGACCTCTCAGGTGAGCGTGGGTGAGTACGAGGAGTTTTGGGAGCCGTTTGTTGCCGAGGGTAAAGACGTGCTGCACCTGACGTTGTCGTCGGGCATTTCGGGTACGTATGGTTCGGCTTGCGTTGCGGCGCAGATGCTCGCGGATCGCTATCCCCAGGGCGGCAAGGTGCGCGTCATCGATTCGCTGGGGGCGTCTTCGGGCTTTGGCCTATTGCTGGAATATGCCGCCGACGTGCGCGATAGCGGCGCTTCGCTCGACGAGACGGCCGCTTGGATTGAGGAGCATAAACTCAACCTGCACCACTGGTTCTTCTCGACCGATCTGTCGAGCTACCTACGAGGCGGTCGCATTTCGGCTGCGAGCGCGATCATCGGCACGGCGCTTAAGATTTGCCCGCTTATGACGGTCGATTGCGAAGGTGGGCTGTCGCCACGTGAGAAGATTCGCACTAAGAAGCGCGCGATTTCCGAGATGGCTAAGACCATGATGGCACACGTGCAGGACGGTGCGGATTATTCGGGTAAGTGCATCTTGTCCCATTCGGCGTGCCGCGAGGACGCTGAGGCCGTTGCGGCGCTGATTGAGGAACAAGTTCCGCAGCTCAAAGGCAAGATTGAGATCGACAATATCGGTGCTCTGATCGGTTCGCACACCGGACCAGGTACGGTGGCACTCTTCTTTATGGGCGACCAGCGCGTGGATTAATTTGCCTCATCACGTCGCTGCATGATTGCTCAAACGAAAACGGCCCGCCTCACGTTTGTGGGGCGGGCCTTGCTGTTGGGGTTAGTGTTTCTTTCCGCGGAAGAAGAAGCCGTGCAGCGAGGGCTTGAGTCCACGGTTGGCGCGACGCTCCTCGATATGATCGTGGATCGAAGCGACGCGCTCAATGATTTCGTCGGGGATCGGCACGTCGGGATTCATGTTCTCGACCTGGCTGACCTCGGCGGCGGCGACCTGGTCGATAATGGGCACATCGTCGTGCGAGATGACGGGCGTGGCGTCTTCCTTCATCTTGCGGTAGCGCTGCATCATGTCGGTCTGCAGCTGTTGGGCCGAAGGCGGCGTCCAAATGATGGCGTTGGCACCGGCGGCGATGGTCTCGCGGATGCTCTCGGGCGTCTTGCCGCCCGGTGCGATGAGCGGCAGGTTGGGATAGTGCTCGCGCAGTTCACGCAGGACCTGCGGCGTGTTCTTGCCGGCCGCGATGTTGAGGATCTTGGCTCCGGCGCGCACTTTGGCATGCGCATCATCGTCGCAGCGAACGACCGTGGCGATGACGGGGATATCGGCGATGTTGGTGATGTGCTCGACCATCTCGGCGGTAGCGGGGGAGTTGACCACGCAGCCCGCCGCGCCCTGCATCTCGGAGACGGCTGCCATCTGCACGGAGCGCTTACCGGTCGTAGTTCCGCCGCCCACGCCTACAAAGACCGGGCACTCGGCGACGGTCAGCAGCGCCTGCGTAATGGCGGGCTGCGGCGTGAAGGGGTAGACGGCAAACACGGCGTCGGCATTGGAGTTGCGGATGACCGCCACGTCGGTGGTGTAGATGAGCGATTTGATGCGGCGGCCAAAGAGCGTAAAGCCGCTGGCCTCCTCGATCTCATCGGGCATACGGAGGGCTGCCTTGCGCAGACGCCCGTCGATGGGCAGCGGCTCCATGGGCAAAAGGCCGTTGGGAGTTACGGCCACCTGGGGCTCAGTAAATTCGTCTGCAAGCTCAACCTCGGAGAAGTCGACCGAGGCGACGATGTCCTCGTGAACCTCGGCGGGAACATCGATGGGGGCTTGGTCGTTAGTCGCGGCAGGCGTCTCGAAGGAGCTGGTGCCGACAAAGGCGTCGACGCGCTCGTTCAAATCGTTGAGAGTATCCATGGGGGCTCGATTCTATGCGATGGTGGCTGGCAGGGTGCCGACAGCGTTGTACTTGCTAAATCGTTTGACGAGTTGATTTTTCCCCGCCGCGCCATCCGTTAGACCGAAGGACCGGCGAACGTGAAGGAGCTGTGGTGGCGGGTATTGAGGTGCTATCTTGAATGTCCCGTTTAAAAGAGAGGTGACGCGGTATGGAATTCACAGCAATGTTGGGCTCGATTGGCCTGTGTGTGGGCGCAATCGTTGCCGCCGCGATCATCTACTTGGTGGTCACGGCCATTAAGGGCAAAAGAGCCGAGCGCAAGGAACGCGAGGCGCTTAAGCAGCACCGTGACCAGCAGGACAAGCGCGCACGGAGATAGTTTGTTGAGTTTTGAATCCGTGCGCTAGCTGCGTTTTCGGACCAGGGCGATATAGAAGCCCTCAAAGTCGCGACTGGGCGGAATGGTCAGCGTGCCGGGCATGCCGTTGGCAATGGCCGAGACGTGGCCCGCGGCAATGGCCTCGGTAAGGGCGTTGCACTCGATGCGCGGTTCCTCACCGGCTTCGCGGGCGCGGCGTGCTTCGCTTTCACTCGGCGTGCTGTCGAGGGGGATGAGCTCGCAGTCCATATGCTTGTCGAGGGCCTCTTGCAGGGCATCCTCGTTTTCCTGCGGCAAGATCGAACATGTCGAATAGACGAGCGTGCCGCTCGGTTTGAGGGCCCCCATGGCGCGATCCAGAAGTGCTCGCTGCGATCGGGCGCACTTGCTCAGCAACTGCTCGGTGAGGCCGCGCAGACTCTTCTCGTTGCCGCTGATGACGGTGCCTGTGCCGGTGCAGGGGGCGTCGAGCAGGATGCGGTCAAAGCGGAAGAACTCGTCGAGCTCGCGTGCGTCGATGCGCATGACGGGCACGTTTTTGGCGCCTTGGCGGCGGAGGTTGGACTCAAGCTTTTCGGCGCGGGGAATGCTCATCTCGCAGGCCGTGAGGTGCGCCTGTCCCTGCGTGAGGGCGGCAATCTGCGTCGTCTTGCCGCCAGGGGCTGCGCACATGTCCAGGATGTCCTCGCCGGCTTGAGCGCCCAGGACCAACGGCGGCATCATGGACGACAGGCTTTGCAAGTAGATTTTGCCGTCACGGTAGATGTCGAGGTCCCATAGGTCGGAAACCTGGGCCTCGGGCAGGATGAAGGCATCCCGGTACCAGGTAACGGTTTGGTGTGCGATGCCGGCCTCGTCGAGTGCGGCAGCGATGTCTTCGGCGGTCGCCTTGAGCGTGTTGGCGCGCAGTGTGACTGGGCGCGTGGCCGCAGCGCCAAAGCCTTCGATCATGAGCTCGGCATCGGCGGGTGCATAGGCGCCGGCGACCGTGTCGACCATAAAGCGCGGCAGGTCGGTGGCGCAGGGAAGGGCGGCAAGCTGGTCGGAAAGCTCGGTAGCAGCAAACTGCCTGAGCTTGAGCTCGGCCTTGACCTGCTTTTTCTGCTTACGACGACGCGGCTTGGACATCCGTTTTTCCTTCCCGTCCCAAATTGACTACTTTCCGGGTACGCCGTTGCTGGCGTGCTTTAGTACTGGCTCTCGTGCTTGCTGAAGAAGTCGAAGCGCGGGGGCAGCGGCTTCACGCGGTGCTCGCCGGGCTTCTCGCCCAAGCTCTCCACAAACTCATCCGTGGAGGCGAAGATGTTATCCCAGCTAAAGAAGGCGACCGGGTCAACGTCGAAGTACTCGCAGATGAGCTCGCAGCCGGCCGGCACGATGCCGTGCATGAGCACGGTCGCCACGCGCAGCTCGGTGAAGGCGTCGACGAGGGCCTGCGTCATTGCGGCGTTTGCCGGCTCACCTTCGAGCTTGTTGGCGGCCTTGGAGGCGTCGCTCCAGCGCTTGTTGGCGGCACGCAGGTAGTCGTCGCACACGGCGAGCGCACGGTGCGTCTCGAACTTGTACATGGCCTGCTCAAACGCGAGGGCGGCCTGCTCGGCGGCCTCCACCACGGTGGCCGAGGCGGCGCCGGCGGGGATGCAACCGTTGCGATAGGGGCTCTCGTCGCCCTCCTTGACGGCGACGCCGTAGAAGCAGCTGCGGGCCAGGCGGTTGAACACGCCGGTCAAAAGGGCGCTCTCCTTAAGGGCCGGATCGATGACGCGCTTGTCGTCGCAGGCGCGCACCTCGTTGCCGTTCTTGTCCTTGCCGGTCACGCGGGTGTCGTATGCCTTGGGGCTAAAGCTCACCGGCTTCTCGGACAGGCCGAGCGACAGCCAGTGCGCGCGCATCTGCTCGCAGGTGTAGTGGTTGAGCAGGTCGTCTGCCGGCGGGGGAGGCGTCTGCGAGGACGAGCTTGCCTTTTTGCCCATGTAGAGCAGGTGGTAGCAGGCGCTGACGGTGCTCTGCGTAAGGTCCCAACCCAGGGCCTCCCACATGGCGGTCTGCGCGATGCAATAGAAGTAGATGTTGTCCTGGCCAATGAACTGGTAGATCTGTGCGTCATCCGAGCACCACCAGTCGCGCCAGTCGAGCGAGCTGTGCTGGTAGGTGGGCGCGGGGACCTGCGTGGAATCGGCGGCGGGCTCGCCCATGAGGGCGGCATCCTGGGCGGCGACGCCCTCGGTCACGCCGGCGGCCTTGGCATCGCGTGCGAGCACGGTGCGCGTATAGCTGATGG
>CAJMOL010000024.1 GCA_905215095.1 uncultured bacterium
CATCGTCGAGATTCTGGAGCGCTTAGGTTGCAAGGTCGAAGACACCGCGGACGAGGATGTGCTGGACGTGGTTTCCCCCACGTTCCGTCCCGATCTGCCGCGTGAGATCGACCTGATCGAGGAGGTCCTGCGCCTGTGGGGCATGGGCCGCGTGACGGCGACCATCCCGGCTGCCAAGAACCACATCGGCGGCCTGACTCGCGAGCAGAAGCTCACCCGTAAGGTCGGCGAGATCCTGCGCGCCTGCGGCCTCAACGAGACCACGACCTTTGGCTTTGCCGCCCCGGGCGACCTGGAGAAGATTGGCATGTCCACCGAGGGCCGCGGCTGCCCCGTGGTTCTCATGAACCCGCTGGTGGCCGAGCAGACCGAGATGCGCCGCTCGCTGCTGCCGGGTCTGCTGCAGTCTGTGGCCTACAACGAGGCGCACGGTACGCCCAACGTGCACCTGTACGAGGTCGGCAGCCTGTTCCACGGCCGCGAGAACGCCAGCCTGCCCAAGGAGACCAAGTCCGTGGCGGGTGTGCTCTCGGGCCAGTGGAGCGAGCAGTCCTGGAATATGAAGTACCGCAAGCTGCGCTTCTTCTTTGGCAAGGGTATTGTCGAGGAGCTGCTCGCCCAGCTGCGCATCGAGAAGGTTCGCTTCCGTCCCGTCGAGGGCGAGGGCTATGCCTTCCTGCAGCCGGGTCGTGCTGCCGAGGTGCTCTCGGGCGGTACCGTGCTGGGCTGGGTCGGCGAGATCCACCCCGAGGCGCGCGAGGCGATGGGCATCGATGAGGTCGTCGTTGCCTTTGAGCTCGATCTGGACAAGTTGATCAAGGGCGCCCGCAACCAGGAGAACTATCGCGAGTTCTCGCAGTACCCGGCTGTTGAGCACGACCTTGCTATCGTGGTCGACAACGCTGTGACCTGCGAGGATCTTGAGCGTCGTATTACGAGTGCCGGCGGCAAGCTGCTCGAGGGCGTGCGCCTGTTCGATGTCTACCGCGATCCCATCCGCATCGGAGCGGGCAAGAAGTCCATGGCCTTTGCGCTTACGTATCGCTCCGACGACCACACGCTCACCAGCGAAGAGGTCGAGAAGGCGCACCAGAAGATCGTCACCAAGGTGTGCAAGGGCGTAAACGGCGAGGTCCGCGGCTAGGTCCTGCGCCGGATATAGGCCAGCGTCGGCTGCCGCCGAGTCTTACGTGACTGCTATGCCCGGTATAAGGCACCGTTGAGCCTGCATATATGACACGCGCATTACATAACGGCGTGCTGCTTTGTCGGCAGCACGCCGTTTTGCTATGATAGCCCGCGGCGTGTTACGAATCTGACAATGCGTAACACTGACAAGGTGATTTAAGCGGCGTTGCAATTCTGTGCGTCGACAACCGGGAGGCGTACATGCACATTCCAGATAATTATCTGTCCCCGCAGACCGATGCCGTCATGGCGGTGGCAATGGTGCCCGTTTGGGTCCACTGCATCAAGAAGGTGCGCGCCACGCTCGATCGCGAGCACATGGCTTTCCTGGGCATCTGTGCAGCATTTTCCTTCTTGCTCATGATGTTTAACGTTCCGCTGCCCGGTGGCACCACGGGTCACGCCGTCGGCGGCGCGCTCATTGCGCTGCTGCTGGGTCCCGAGGCCGCGGCCATTGCGGTTTCGGTTGCGCTGGCGCTGCAGGCGCTGCTGTTTGGCGATGGCGGCATCCTGTCCTTTGGGGCCAACTGTTTTAACATGGCTTTTGTGCTGCCGTTTGTTGCCGCCATGGTATTCCGCGCGCTCAACAGCCGCCTGCACGACAAGAGCTGGGGCACCTCGGTTTCTGCCATCGTGAGCGGCTGGGTTGGCTTGTGCGTGGCTGCCCTTTGCGCTGCCATCGAGTTTGGCATTCAGCCGATGCTCTTCACCAACGCCTCGGGTGCTCCGCTGTACTGCCCCTTCCCGCTGTCTGTTTCCATTCCGGCCATGATGATCCCGCATATGCTGGTTGCCGGCGTGGTCGAGGGCGTGGCGACGGCTGCGATTTACGGTTTCATTAAGAAGACGGCGCCGAGCGTTATCGTCGGGCCCGAGGCCGTCGATGGCCAGTTTGCTGCCGAGGGCGCTGCTGCCAAGAAGACCTCGCTGGTCCCCACGCTCATCCTGGTTGCCGTACTTGTCGTGGCCACGCCGCTGGGCTTGCTTGCCACCGGTGACGCCTGGGGTGAGTGGGACGCCGAGGGCGCCGCGACCGCCGTTCAGGAGGCTGGCGACGACAGCCTGCAGGCTTCAGCCGGCCTCGATACCCCGACCTTTGCCGATGCGCTGCCCACGGGCGATTATCTGCAGGCCTATTCCGAGGAACAAGGTCTTGGCTTTGCCGGCCAGGCTGCGATGTATATTCTTTCGGGTGTGATTGGCGTGGCGGTGCTCACCATCGTATTCCGCCTGGTCTCGCTGACGGTCAAGGAAAGCGGTGCTCATGGCAAGAGCCGAGCTGCCTAGCTGGCTTGCGGTCGAGCAGCGTTACGAGCCCGCGGGGGCTCGGCATCGTGTGATGCAAAAGAATGTCCTGCACCTGGCGAGCCTGCTTGAGCGGGTTCGCCTGGGTGGAGGCGCGCACGAGGGCGGGTCGATGGTCGACCGCGCCCTTTCTTGCGTTTCGGCTCCGGTGCGCTTGGTGGGGATGTTCGTCTGCGTTCTGTGCGTGTGTCTGACGCAGAGCCCGTTGTACCTCATGTTGATGGCGGCTATCGCGCTGGCGCTCGTTGCCGTGCGCCCCGTACGCGGGCTGCGGGCAACCTTTGTGCCGGCGCTTGGCGCTGCGGGGCTCGCAGTGGTTCTGGCGCTGCCTGCCCTGCTGCTGGGCGCGTCTGCCACGGGCGCCATGCTCAAGATTGCACTCAAGACCTTCATTAATGTGTCGCTGGTGCTGGGTGTTTCGTGGACGCTTACCTGGAGCCGCATGTCAGCGGCGCTCAAAATGCTGCACCTGCCCGACGAGGTCATCTTTACGTTTGATATGGCGCTCAAGCACATCGAGGTGCTGGGTCGCACGGCGCACAATCTGTGCGAATCGGTCATGCTGCGCAGCGTTGGCCGTGCGCCTGAGGGATTTTCGCGTACCGATTCGATCGCGGGTATCATGGGCATGACCTTTATCAAGGCGATGGAATGCAGCCGCGCGATGGACGAGGCTATGCTTTGCCGCGGCTTTGCCGGTGCGTATCCGGCTCCCGCGCGCGCCGGGTTTGGCTGGCGCGATGCCGTTTACGCAGCCGTTGTGGTTCTGCTCGCCGTGTTGTGCGCAGTGCTGTAGCGCGGACGGTCGAGCCGTCGATGTGGATAGGGAAGGGCGACGTTTTGGCAAACGATACAAATGGCGCGATGTGCGCGAGCGGTGCTGCCGGCGCCGAGACCACGCCGCTCATCGAGTTTCGCGACGTGGTGTTTTCCTATGCGGGTCATACGGTGGTCGACGGCGTTTCGCTGCAGGTGGATCGTGGTGAACTCGTTGCTCTGCTTGGTCCTAACGGTTGTGGCAAGACGACGATCATGCGCCTTATCAACGGCCTTGAGCTCGCGGATGCCGGCGCATACCTGTTTGACGGACGCGTGGTCGATGCGGCGTATCTGAAGGATTCTGCTGCTGCTCAGAAGTTCCACCAGCGCGTGGGCTTCGTATTCCAAAACGCCGACGCCCAGCTGTTCTGCGCTACGGTGGGCGAGGAAGTTGCTTTTGGTCCCGCGCAGATGGGGCTGCCGACGGGCGAGCTCGAGCGCCGCGTCCGCGATGCCATGGGGCTGTTCCAGGTTGCCGACCTTGCCGACGCCTCTCCCTATCAGCTCTCGGGCGGGCAAAAGAAGCGCGTTGCGCTGGCTGCGGTGGTGTCGATGAACCCGGATATCTTGGTTCTCGACGAGCCTACCAATGGACTCGACGAGGATTCATGCGACATTGTGGTCAACTTCTTGCTTGCCTACGTCGCGGCGGGTAAGACGGTCTTGATGAGCACACATCACCAAGATTTGGTGCGCCGCCTGGGGGCCCGTGCAATCTATATCGATCGATATCACCATGTGGTCGAGGTGCCTTCGCCGTCGTATGGAACCGAAAGCGGTGCTACGGACTAGTTGCTGCGTAGAGCGTGCGTAGCCGCCCGCGCGGCTTTGCCGTGATGGTATAGTTATCCAGGTTTTTTATGGGGGTAGCTATGCCAAGTTGGAACATTCATATCGCTCAAACGGAGCGCTTGCTGGCGCGTGCTGGTGTGCTTGCCGATAGCGTTCGTGACCGCAATGCCTTTTTGTTTGGCTGCGTGGTTCCGGATATCTTCGTGGGCTATATGGTCCCTGGCATCGCCGATCCCATCCCGTACCGCATTACGCACTTTGCCAAGCCTGAGCCCATCCCTAAGCCTCGTGAGCATGAGTTCTGGGATACCTACGTGGCACCGTTGCTTAAAAGTTCGCCCACCGGTGCGCCGGCCGCGGCGACCTCGATTATCGAGGAACGCGAGCGGCTGAACCGCGTGCACTATCCCCAGCGCTACAAGGATGCCGAGCCGGTTGCCGGTCCCGGCGCCTGTGAGTTCTCGCTTGCGTCCGAAGATGTGGCGCAGTCGCTGCTCGATTTAACACTGGGCGTCTGGTCGCATCTGGTGGCCGACACGGTTTGGAATACGCGTGTGAATCAGTACCTGGAGGCGCATGGCGGCAAGCCGTGTGAGGAGTTCCGCATTAAAAAGCAAGGCGACTTTGACTGGTTTGGCAAGACGCTGGGCATTGTTTCCATCCCGCGTGCGACCGATCGCCTGTATACCGCTGCGACGCGTTTTGGGCAGTACCCCATCCATAAAGAATATGTGCTCAAGACCATCGGCGTCATGCACGAGATTGTACGCGAAAACCCCGGCGAGCCCGATCATCCGCCGTATCGCCTGCTAACCGAGGAGTTTTTCGATGCAACGTTTACCGAGGTCATCGAGCTAACCGAGGCGGGATTTGCGGCTCGCGTTGCTGCTTCTGACGTTCCCGCAGTCCCTCTGATCGCTAGCTGCTAGCCGGCCGGCTTGACGGCGAACAGCTCATCCCAATCGACCAATAGCTCCCGTCGAAGGGTTTCTGCGGCAGTGCGTTCCTGATCGGTCTTTGGGATGTAGGGGAGCCCCGCCTTTTTATGGATGAGCTCGGCGATGTTGTTAAAGCTCTTCGTGTCTTTGATTTGCTCATAGGTTATCTGGATAACGTCATAGCCCATGCTTGTGAGGGCGGTGGTGCGCTCGGCATCAGAGAGACTTGCGGCTTCGCCACCGTGGGCGGAACGGCCTTGGCATTCCAAGATGACGCCCATGCTGTCGGTGTTGCTCTCTATGAGGATATCGGCGTAGCAGCAGGTTTTGTCATACAGTGAGCGCGCGGCGTCGCTGAGTGGGATGCGCACGTTGTTTGCGATGTTGATGCCCATGCCGCCCTCGTTGCGGGGGAGCGAGACAAGCATGGAGGTCTGTACTTCGAAGGGCGAGGCGGTCTGCCCCGTCATGTGCTCGGCCGCCCAGCGCAGTTGTTTAACGCCGCGCAGGCCTGCGGCCTGCTTGGCGAACGCGGCGATATCCGCTGCGCTGAGGAGCGGTGGGCGCTTCCACAGGTTGGTGTTATTGCCCTTGGTGTCGTTAACTCGCTCCCAGCCGCAGTTGGGTGGAATGAGCTTAAGCGAAATGGCTTCATCGAGTTGTTGTTGCGTTCGCTCGCAGGGCCTAAACACTGCAAAGGAGCCGCGCATCTCGTAGCAAGCCATGAGTAACTGGTTGTGTGAGACCTGCGTGGCAAGGCTGAGCAGTGTGAACTCCGGGGACGTGACATCAAATCCATGCTCAGTCTGCCTAAACGACCCGGGAGGTGGTTCTTGGGTTAGCAGACGGCTGCGAAATAGCTTTCCGTTCGCGCGCTGTTTTCTTTCGCCCACGAATCTCCAAACTGGTGTGCCGAGCAAGTCTTTAAATACTGGTTGTTTTGAGTAATGCACCAAGCGATGGTCATGGTCGGGCGGCAGGATTGCCGGATAGAGTCCCAGTATCTGGGGCGGTATGCGATAGTACTGAAAAGCCGTGGGTCCGCAGGCAAGAAATGACATAGCGATCCGATCGTTTGAGCGTAGTTTGGGCTAGAAAAGCTATCGGTTTCGGAAGTGCGGGGAAAAAGACAAACAGGTCAACCACAAGCGGTATTTGAGCCAACTTTATCAGGGGTTTTGTTGAAATAAAAGGGCTTGTGTTCGGAGGTAAGCAATTTTTCCCCGCACTTCCGAAAACGCGGTCGATCTGACTCTTGCTAAAACGATTTAGCAGCGTCGGTTAAGGTGTGGGTTTGCTACCGGGCGAACACTTTTAGCGCTTGGGGCTTTATTTTTTGGGCCTCGGAGGGCGGATTTCGCGCTTTTGGTAAAGAAATGGGTGCGTGTCATGCCGTGCGGTAGGCATCGGCGCACAGAAAAAGGGCCCGGAAGGCTTTGCCTTCCGGGCCCTTTGCAATGCAAGTGTGCTTGCAAGTGCGATTTAGCGCACCTGAGCGACGTAAGCGACGTTGGTCGAGGAGACCTTGTCCTCGAGCTGGACGCTCATGCGGGGATCGCCGGCGGTAGCGACGGTCAAATCGCCAGTCTTGACGTAGCCGAGCTCCTTAGCGGTCTCGATCGCCTTGACGATCGTGCCGTTGACGGTGCCCTGGGTAATCTCGGCCTGGTGCGGGATAACGCCCCAGTACATGATCATCTGCTGGACGGCCCACTCGTGGCGGGAGAACGCGCAGATCGGCATGTTGGGACGGAAGTGCGAGATCAGGCGAGCGGTACGACCGGTGGTCGTCGGCACGGTGATGCACTTGGCGCCAACGGTGGTGGCCATGTTCACAGCGGACATACCCACAACGTTGTTGACAACGCGGGTGCCGTGAGCATCGGCCGGAACCTCGAGCGGAGCGTGGGCCGGGAGGTACTTCTCGGTCTCGAGAGCAATGCTGGCCTGCATCTTGACGGCCTCGACCGGGTACTTACCGGCAGCGGACTCGCCGGACAGCATAACGGCGTCGGTGCCGTCGTAAATGGCGTTAGCAACGTCGGCAACCTCGGCGCGCGTCGGGCGCGGGTTCTGCTGCATGGAGTCGAGCATCTGCGTAGCGGTGATAACGGGCTTGTAGGCCGCGTTGCACTTAGCGATGATCTCCTTCTGGATGTGCGGAACAAGCTCGGGCTTGATCTCGATGCCCAGGTCGCCACGGGCGACCATGATGCCGTCGGAAGCCTCGAGGATCTCGTCGAAGTTCTCGACGCCCAGGGCGCACTCGATCTTCGGGAAGATCGTCACGTGCTCGCCGCCGTTCTCGCGGCAAAGCTCGCGGATGCCGCGGACGGACTCGCTGTCGCGGATGAAGGAAGCGGCGATGTAGTCGATGTTCTCGGTCAGGCCAAAGAGGATGTCCTGACGATCGCGCTCGGTGATAGCGGGCAGCGAGATGTTGACGTTGGGCATGTTGACGCCCTTGCGCTCGCCGATCAGGCCGTCGTTCTTGACGACGCAGGTCATGTCCTGGCCGTCGACGGACTCGACCTCGAGGGCAACCAGACCGTCATCGATCAGGATGAGGGAGCCCTTCTCGACCTCGGAGGGCAGAGCCAGGTAGTCGAGGGAGATGTGCTCAGCGGTGCCATGGAAATCCTCGGACGTGGGCTGAGCGGTGACGACGATCTTGTCGCCGGTCTTGACGGCAACCTTCTTGCCGTCGACCAGAAGGCCGGTGCGGACCTCGGGGCCCTTGGTGTCGAGCAGGATGCCGACGGGCATACCGAGCTCCTTGGAAATACGACGGACGCGCTCGATGCGACCGTGGTGCTCGTCGTAGGAGCCGTGCGAGAAGTTAAAACGGGCGACGTTCATGCCCGCCTTGATCATCTCGCGGATGGTCTCGTCGCTATCGCAGGCGGGACCCATGGTGCATACAATCTTGGTGCGCTTGTACATTCAGACCTCCATCTGACATCGTCTTGCGCTGATAGATAAACCATAAGAAATAAAACTGAGATGATTATAACGAAATGCCGACCGAATACCCCAAAAAATCGACCGTATGCCGAATTAGAAGTTCATTTTTTGCGAAAAAACGGTATATGAAAAATCTTTATCAACCGTTCTGACCGCTGCTATCTGGGCGATATTTCAGTTTGACGATGCGCTGATGAAAAAACGTTTTATCAATATTGAGCATCACACGGTCTGCATCGTTGCACTCGAGCCGTGTTTCCAATTGGAATGTTTTGGCTAGACGCGCTGCTTTGGGGTACCATAGCTCCACTATCAACTGCCGCTCAGCACGGCAGCCTTGATGAGCCCTTGCCCTTCTCCTGGGAATTATGATCGGGCATCAATCTGCTGAGTGGCCCGAATCCCAGGAGGGGACTCTATATGCAAAAGGAATACCTGTCCGCCGCGGCGGAGGTACTCAGCGACCAGGGTGTCGATGAGAACCTCGGCCTGAGCAACGACGAGGCGTCGTCGCGCCTCGCCAAGACAGGCCCTAACAAGCTCGAGGAAGCCGAGAAAACGCCGCTGTGGAAGCGTTTCTTTGAGCAGATGGCCGACCCCATGGTCATCATGTTGATCGTTGCCGCCGTCATCAGCGCGCTCACGGGTATGGTCAAGGGCGAGCCCGACTTTGCCGATGTCGCCATCATCATGTTCGTCGTTATCGTCAACTCGGTGCTGGGCGTGGTCCAGGAAGCCAAGAGCGAGGAGGCCCTCGAGGCCCTGCAGGAAATGAGCGCGGCGCAGTCCAAGGTGCTGCGCGACGGCAAGCTCGTGCACCTGCCGAGCGCCGAGCTCGTGCCCGGTGACGTGATTATGCTCGAGGCGGGCGACTCCGTCCCGGCCGACTGCCGCGTCCTCGAGAGCGCCACGATGAAGATCGAAGAGGCCGCACTGACCGGCGAGTCCGTGCCGGTCGAGAAGCACGCCAACGTGATCGAGCTCGCCGCCGGCACCGACGACGTGCCGCTCGGCGACCGCAAGAACATGTGCTACATGGGCTCCACCGTGGTGTACGGCCGTGGTCGCGCCGTCGTGGTCGGCACCGGCATGGATACCGAGATGGGCAAGATCGCTGGCGCCCTGGCCGAGGCCAAGGAAGAGCTCACGCCGCTGCAGGTGAAGCTTGCCGAGCTCAGCCGCATCCTCACCATCATGGTTATCGTCATCTGCGTCGTCATCTTTGGCGTCGACATCATCCGCCACGGCGTGGGCAACGTTCTTACCGACCCGACCGCCCTGCTCGATACCTTTATGGTCGCTGTCTCGCTTGCCGTCGCCGCCATCCCCGAGGGCCTGGTCGCCGTCGTGACCATCGTCCTTTCGCTCGGCGTGACCAAGATGGCCAAGCGTCAGGCAATCATCCGCAAGCTTTCTGCTGTCGAGACACTCGGCTGCACGCAGACCATCTGCTCCGACAAGACCGGCACCCTTACCCAAAACAAGATGACCGTCGTCAAGCACGAGCTCGCCGCGCCTAAGGAGAAGTTCCTGGCCGGCATGGCGCTGTGTTCCGATGCCCAGTGGGACGAGGAGCTGGGCGAGGCCGTGGGCGAGCCGACTGAGTGCGCTCTTGTCAACGACGCCGGCAAGGCGGGCCTCACTGGCTTGACTGCCGAGCATCCGCGCGTGGGCGAGGCTCCGTTTGACTCGGGCCGCAAGATGATGTCCGTGGTCGTCGAGACCCTGGACGGCGAGTACGAGCAGTACACCAAGGGCGCGCCAGACGTGGTGATCGGCCTGTGCACCCATATCTACGAGGGCGATAAAGTTGTGCCCCTGACCGAGGAGCGTCGTGCCGAGCTCGTGGCAGCCAACAAGGCCATGGCCGACGAGGCCCTGCGCGTGCTGGCGCTGGCGAGCCGCACCTACACCGAGGTTCCCGCCGACTGCAGCCCCGCTGCGCTTGAGCATGACCTGGTCTTCTGCGGCCTGTCCGGCATGATTGACCCGGTTCGCCCCGAGGTCGCCGACGCCATCCTCGAGGCGCACGACGCCGGTATCCGCACCGTCATGATCACGGGCGACCACATCGACACCGCCGTGGCCATCGCCAAGCAGCTGGGCATCGTCGCCGACCGCAGCCAGGCCATTACCGGTGCCGACCTCGACCGCATGAGCGACGAGGAGCTCGACGCGCACATCGAGGACTACGGCGTGTACGCCCGCGTCCAGCCCGAGCACAAGACCCGCATCGTCGAGGCCTGGAAGTCGCGCGACCAGATCGTCGCCATGACCGGCGACGGCGTCAACGACGCCCCGTCCATCAAGCGCGCCGACATCGGCGTCGGTATGGGCATCACCGGCACCGACGTTACTAAGAACGTCGCTGATATGGTGCTCGCCGACGACAACTTCGCCACCATCATCGGTGCCTGCGAAGAGGGCCGTCGCATCTACGACAACATCCGCAAGGTCATCCAGTTCCTGCTTTCGGCCAACCTTGCCGAGGTGTTCTCGGTGTTTATCGCCACGCTCATCGGCTTTACTATCTTCCAGCCGGTGCAGCTGCTGTGGGTGAACCTGGTCACCGACTGCTTCCCCGCGCTCGCGCTGGGCATGGAGGATGCCGAGGGCGACATCATGAAGCGCAAGCCGCGCAACGCCAAGGACGGTGTCTTTGCCGGTCACATGGGCCTGGACTGCGTGGTCCAGGGCCTGATCATTACCGTGCTGGTGCTGGCGAGCTTCTTTGTGGGCGTGTACTTTGACATGGGCTACATCCACATCGCCGATATGATCGCCGGCAATGCCGACGAGGAAGGCGTGATGATGGCGTTCATCACGCTCAACATGGTCGAGATTTTCCACTGCTTCAATATGCGCAGCCGTCGTGCGTCGCTGTTTAGCATGAAGAAGCAGAACAAGTGGCTGTGGGCTTCCGCCGCGCTGGCACTGGTGCTGACGGTGATCGTGACCGTGCAGCCGACGCTTGCCGAGATGTTCTTTGGCCCTGTGACGCTTGAGCTCAAGGGCGTTCTTGCCGCGCTGGGTCTGGCCTTCCTGATCATCCCGCTGATGGAGATCTACAAGGCGATCATGCGCGCGGTCGAGAAGGAGTAGGTCGAAAGGCCATCCTTCCCACCGGCCCGACCGCCTGCGGGGTTTCTTCTTCGCTGGTCCTCGCGCTTCGCGCTGCGGGATCGCTCAGAAGAAACCCCTCTCGGCGGTCGGGCCTTCGGACAACCTCTCGGGACCGTAAGCTGAGGGAAAGATTGTGAGCCGATCGAGCGTTTGCTCGACCGACTCTTTTTGATTTAGGGCTTTGCCCGGCCAGCTCTTTTTGATTTAAAATACCTGCTCAGTTGTGATTTATGGTGCTGGGAGGCGCTTGTGGGCAAGGCTAAGGCTAAAGCGAAGAAAAAGACGACGGGGGCGCGGGCTAAGCGCGATCGTCGTCGGAAGCTTGCGACCGAAGCCCCCGCGTCTGCCGAGGAGCTGCTGGCAAGCGTGCCGGGGCTTGACGCGCTGCAGGATGTTCCGGCGTTTGATGACCTGCCGGTCGATGAAGCCCAGCAGACTGCCTTTGATGATTTCTGCGCACATGCCGAGGAGCCCGAGCAGATGCAGCTGGGTGCCGTTATTCGCCTGGATCGCGGGTTTCCGCTGGTGGCGACTGCCGATGACGCGTTTCGCGCCGAGCATGCCGTAGGGTTTGCCAAGTCGCGTGGCGAGGACGAGGTCTTGCTGCCCGCCGTGGGCGACCGCGTGGCGGTTCGCCGTGCTCCCGGGCACGACATGGGCGTGATCGAGTACGTACTGCC
>CAJMOL010000025.1 GCA_905215095.1 uncultured bacterium
TCGTCTGCTGTGGTAATGGTGTAAAACTCTTTACCGTCCTCGTCGGTGGCGTTGTACCAGGGGGCACAGCAGGGAAGGCCGGCGGCGAAGAAATCGGGGTAGTCGGCGCACAGACGCAAGGTCATAAAGCCGCCGTTGGAAAGACCGGCGACCACGATGCGGTCGGTGTCGATGCGGTCGGCGTGCTCGGCGACGAACTCGTCGATGAGCGCCTTGAGCACGGGGGAGTAGATGCTCTGGTTGGAGCGGCCGAGTTGCTCGATGCCGTTGTCCATCCAAAACGTGGGAGACTGCGGCACGAGCACCCAGGCAAAGCCGCCAAAGTAGCGCTGGACCTGACGCTGCGAGAGGGCTGTCACACGGTTGCCGATATAGGCGCGCGTGGCGCCTTCGCCCTGCGTGGAACCCTTGCCTTCGCCGGCGCCGTGCAGGTACACCACGAGCGGGGCCTTTTGGGGCACGACCGTGTCCTCAGGCGCAAAGGGATTGAAGCAGGCCGAGTCCTCTGCCTTAAAGCTGGGCTCAAAGAAGCCGTACTCGAGCGCGATGCCATCAATGGCGGTCTTTTGTACGGCATTGCTCCAGCCCTTGAGCGCGGGGCAGATGTCGCCGCGACAGGTATCGAAGACCAGGCCGCAGGTGGGGTCGTCGCCGTCGTTGCCGGGAAGAGCCGCGAGCTGCGTGATGCGCAGCTGGTCATCGAGCATGCGCGAGCCCAGGACGCTGCCTTCGATCTTTTTGGTCAGGCGCCGCTCGGCAACCTCGAGTGCCACGTGGGTGCCCACGGCGAGCTTGCGGCCGTTCTCGTCACACGGATACGCGGCGAGAACGTCGATGTAACCCACGGAGGGCGCGGCATGGTCGGCTCCGTGCTCCTTGCGCATCAGGACCTCGCCCGTGCGCTCGTGACGCTCTACATATATATGGAAAGTGTTCGCATCGATATCGTTGGCGCGCACGGTGCAGGGCAGGTCGAGAACGACCTTGCTGATCCAGGGGCCAAAGTCGCCCAAGGTGGTGACGGTTGCGTAGGTACACGATTTGAGTTCCATGAGCTGCCTCCTTTGTGCCGCAAATACTAAACAATCGCGGCAATACAATCTAAACATGTTTAGTGTAAAGCAGAATTAGAGAATAAGCAGATGAACTCGGTAAACGGTCAAATCAAACACTCAATGAACTACTAAACACTCGTTTACTACTATCTAGCAGGGCTTTTGTTGATGAGTCAACAAGGAATTTGGGTGACAGATTATATAAAATCCCACGTAGACGGCCATTTATAAATAAACAGCACTATATGTAATGCCTTGGCATTCAATTACGTTCACCCCCGATTTCCTACCGTTCACCGGACTGCAAACGGCAAAACTGCCACAAATTCAACGCTGCGTGTAAACTAAGCGCTGTAAACGTTCAGTAAACAGATTGTTTACGACAGCGTATCCAAGGGTTCGGTAACCGTAAGGGGTTATAGTCACCGGGCCAAAGGCGTGCCTGCGCCCAAGCGATTAGGCACACGATGATATGGGGAGGGGTCCCATGGCAGTAGATAACAAGCAGATTGCCACCGATGTCCTCGAGCTCGTGGGCGGTGCGGAAAATGTCACCGTCGCCACCAACTGCATGACGCGCCTGCGTCTGACGCTCAAGGACAACAACAAGGCCGACGTGGAGAAGATCAAGAAGGTCAAGGGTGTTCTGGGCTGCCAGTTCGCCGGCAGCCAGCTCCAGGTCATCATCGGCCAGAACGTGCCCAAGGTGCTCGCCGAGTTCGTCGCCATGTCCGGCGTCAAGCAGGGTGCCGCGGTCGACGAGAACCTCGACGCTCCCAAGGAGAAGTTCGAGCTCAAGAACCTGCCCAACATCATCCTCGACTATCTGTCGGGCTCCATGACCCAGCTGATTCCGCTGCTCATGGCCGGCGGTCTGTTCCGCACCATCGCTGCGGTTCTTGGTCCCACCATGCTCGGCGTTATCTCCGATGCCGATCCGACCTACACGTTCCTCTACACCACCCTGTACGAGGCCACGTTTACCTTTATCCCCATCTACCTGGGCTATGCCGCCGCTAAGAAACTCGGCGCCACCCCGGTGCTCGGCATGCTCCTTGGCGGCGCCCTCATGGCCCCGTCTGTCGTGAGTGTCGCGACCCAGGAGGGTGGCGGAATCATTTCCGTCTACGGCATCCAGATCGCTGCTGCCAACTACCAGCAGTCCGTCCTGCCGATCATCCTTTCGGTGCCGGTCCTCTACTTCATCGAGAAGTTCTTTAAGAAGGTCATGCCCGACGTGCTGTCCACGGTCTTCACGCCGTTCTGCACCATGATTGTCACGATCCCCATCGCCTTCATCGTCCTCGCTCCCATCGGCAACGAGCTCGGCAACGTCATCGCCAATGCCCTCTTTGGTCTTGCCGACCTTGGTGGCATCGGTATCCTGATCGTTATGGCCATCCTCGGCGCCTTCTGGCAGCTCTTCGTGGTCTGCGGCATGCACATGCCCGTCATCCTGCTCGCTCAGGTTCAGATCATCGCCGCCGGCTACGATCCCTTCGTCTTCGTTTCCACCAACTGCGCTATGGCCGCCGTCTGGGGCTGCGCCTTCGGTGCCTTCCTCAAGATGAAGAACCCCGACGAGAAGGGTCTTGCTCTGGGTTACGTCATCTCCGCCATCGCCGGCGGCGTCACCGAACCCGCGCTCTTCGGTATCCTCATGCGCTTCCGTCGCACCATGCTCGGTATGTTCATCGGCGGTGCCATCGGCGCTGTGTTCTCCGGCCTCATGGGTGTTACCTACTACTTGGCCGGCGGTGCCTCCAACTTCCTGGTCTTCACCAACTACCTGCAGGGTGGCCAGATGAACACCGTCTGGGCTATCGTCGGTATGGCAATCTCCTTTGTCATCGCGGCTGCCGTCGTCTTTGCCACTGGCTTCTCCAAGGAGGAGCTCGCCGAGATGGAGGCCTAAGGCCAAACCATTCGGTCACATACGACCTTACCTACACGACAGGGCCCCGTCAGGCGCAAGCCCAGCGGGGCCTTTCCTGCAAGGTAGACTGATTGGGACGGGAGATGCCCGCCCGCAAGGGCTTGCTAAACGACGGAGGCTTTCGCGCGGGGTTACCGCGAAAGAATCTGCCGGTTCGCAACTCCTTTATCAAACGAAAGGACATGCAGATGAGTTTGGGAAAGCTGACCGTTAACGGTCGTCAGGACGGCTTTTTGTGCGAGGGCAAACCGTTCTTTTGGTTTGCCGATACGTGCTGGAGCGCGTTTACGAGCATTACCGAGGCCGATTGGGACTACTATCTGACCCGTCGCGCCGAGCAGGGCATGAACGTGCTGCATGCCTTTGGTACGGATAAAACAATAGCCCACATGAACGTGCTGCAGATCAACACGCTGCCGCAGTGGGATCGCTGCTGCCCCGATCTGGGCATTTGGCCCTATGCCAGCGAGGACGGCGTGCATTTTGATTGGTCCCGTCCCAACCAGGCGTACTGGGACCGCGCTGCTGCCATGTGTCGCGCTGCCGTCGAGCATGGCATTCGTCCGGCGCTCGTACTTATGTGGTGCAACTACGTGCCCGGTACCTGGGGCGCCAAGATTGCCGAGCATTGCGGTGCCGAGGTTATGCCGCGCGAGGAGGTCCGTGCCCACGTTGCCCGCGTCGTCGAGAACCTGGGCGAGTTCGACCCCGCCTACGTGGTGACGGGCGATACCGACTTTACCAGCGACGAGGCGATCGCCTATTACGAGGACGCCCTAGACGAGGTCATCAAACGCGCGCCCGAGGCGTTGCGCACCATGCATATCAACCGCGGCAACCGCACCATTCCGTCACAGTACCTGGAGCGCCTGGACTTTTACATGTTCCAGCCCGGTCACAACTACGAGGGCCAGCCCGAGGCCTGGCGCCTGCCGCAGGACTTTATCGCCAACTATCCCAAAAAGCCGATGGTCAACTCCGAGCCCTGTTACGAGCAGATGGGTGCGTCGCGCAACGTGTACTGGCGCTTCACCGCACAGGACTGCCGCGCGAGTGTGTGGTCGTCGATCCTTGCCGGTGCGAGCGCCGGCGTGACCTATGGCGCGCACGGTGTTTGGAACTGGCAGACCAGCAAGAGTCAGGGCTCGGTGCTGGGCGAGGGCTTCGACATGCCGTTCCGCTGGCAGGAGTGCCTGCAATTTGCGGGCGTTTGGGACTTTGGCGCGATCGAGCACGTGCTTGCCGGTCTGGGTGCTACGGCTGGCGACGACGCACTTGCCGTGGTCCCCGCGCAGGAGCTCCTCGATGATGCACGCGAGGCCATTCGCGTGGCGCGCGTTGGCGATCGTGTCGTCACGTACCTGCCGCGCACCACGGCGCTCAAGTTTAAGCTCGACGGCGCGCGCGGCTGGACGGCGACGGTCCTCGACATGGAGGACAAGCGCATCGCCAAGCTGCCCGTTCGCGACAACGGCGACGGCACCGTGCGCGTGGCTCAGCATCCCTTTGAGCACGACGCGCTGGTGATCCTGTCCCCCGGGCGCTAACGGCTCTACTCCAACATTTACAACCCAGTCCCTTTCATGAGGTTGCGACGGAATGGTTCCTGCATGACGGCTTTAAGCTGCCAAGGGGGCCATTCCGTCGCACTCATTGGGGACGCACTTAAATGAGTGGTCGTGATGTGGGATGGATTGGCACTTGCTACCGACGATCTTGGTGGGGATTTTGCACCCGTATGTTCCGATTCCGCGCTCAACGCTCAACTGTCACATTTCCTCGATCAACAAAAAGACCGGCACCACCTCACGTGTGGCCCTTATCAACTTCTTCTGGTCCTGGACACCCAAGGACTAGCTAATCCTCCAATAAGTTGCGGTGGAATAGTCCCTAAATTAAAGTCACGGGGCTTTAAACAGGAGCTATTTCACCACAACTGCTGAGGGGATAGACTGCGGCGGCGGCAGAGGCAACGGCAGCGGCGTTGGCAGCTGTGGTAGTGGCAACGGCAGCTGGCAGGGTGTTTTCCGTCTGCTTGCTAGAGTAGCTCGCCGTGGCGTGCAATGTAGCGGCGCTTTGCCAGCTGAGTGAGCGCGATGTAGGCGGTGACGATGCCGACGAGCATCGCGAAAAAGCTCGCGGGCAGTGTCATGAGGCCGAGCGCATCGGCGATGGGGCTTGCCGGCAGCCAGGTGACGAGCGCCAGGCCCAGCACGGTAAGAACGCACAATGCGGGCGCGGCGTGGTCGTGCGGGCTCGGCAGATGCGGGGAGCGCAACATGTGGACCACGAGTGTCTGCGACCACATTGACTCGACAAACCAGCCGCTCTGGAAGAGTGCGGCAAAGGTCGCCATACCCGCGACGTCGCCCGCGGCGGCAAGCTCGGACCAGCTTGCGTCCACGGCGGCGGGGCACACGACAAAGAAGAGCGCGGCGAAGGTCACGATGTCAAACAGCGAGCTCACGGGGCCCAGCTCGAGCATAAAGCCCTTGATGGACGCGGCGTCCCAGGCGCGCGGGCGGGCAGTCCAGGCGTCATCGACGGTGTCCCACGGCAGTGCGATGCACACGATCTCGTAGACGAGCGATAGCAGCACCAGCTGCAGGGCACTCATGGGCAAAAACGGCAAGAACAGGCTCGCGACGGTCACGGACAGCACATTGCCAAAGTTGGAGCTCACCGTGGTCTTGAGGTACTTGAGCAGGTTGCCGTAGGTGCGGCGGCCTTCGATGATTCCGCGTTCGAGCACGCCCAGGTCCTTCTGAAGCAAGATGATATCGGCGGATTCCTTGGCAATATCGACGGCCGAATCGACCGAGATGCCGCAATCGCTCGCACGCATGGCGGCGGCGTCGTTGATGCCGCCGCCCATAAAGCCCACGGTGTGGCCGAGCAGCTCGCGCATGACGCGCACCAGGCGCGCCTTCTGCAACGGCGAGAGCTTGGCGAAGAGGTGGGTTTTCTCGGCGCGCTTGGCAAGTTCGGCGTCATCGAGCGCATCGATCTCGGAGCCGAGCAAGACGTTGCTCGCATCGATACCAATCTGCTCGCAGACGGTGGCGGCGACGCGGTCGTTGTCGCCGGTTAGGACCTTGACCGCCACGCCCTTGGCCTCGAGGGTGACGACGGCGCCCGCGGCACTTGCTTTGGGCGGATCGAGGAAGGCCAAAAAGCCCATCAGCACCATGTCGCACTCGTCGGCGATGCCAAACTCGCCCACGCAGCGCGGATCGGTCTTCTGCGCCACGGCAATTACGCGTAGGCCCTCGGCGTTAAGTCCGGCGATCTGCTTGCGAATCTGGGCGAGCTTCTCGTCGGTGAGCGGCTGGGCGATGCCATCAACCTCGACAAAGGAGCAGATCTCGAGCATTTCCTCGGCAGCGCCCTTGGTAACCATCTGGGTTTTGCCCTGGGCGTCGGCTACAACTACGCTCAGGCGACGGCGCGAGAAATCGAAGGGCACCTCGTCGACCTTGGTATAGCGGTCGCGCAGGCTCTGACCCAGCATGGAATCGGGCACGACGGCCGAGGGCGTTGCGTCGGCACGGTCGATTACGGCCAGGTCGATAAGGTTTTTGAGGCCGGTCTGGAAGAAGCTGTTCAAAAACGCATGGCGCAGCACGCGCGTGTCCTCGTTGCCGTCGGTGTTGAGGTAGCGCTCGAGCACGATGCAGTCTTCGGTGAGGGTGCCGGTCTTGTCGCAGCACAGGACGTCCATCGCGCCGAGGTTTTGAATCGCCGGCAGCTCCTTGACGATAACCTGGCGACGGGCGAGGTCCTTGGCGCCCTGCGATAGGCTCGTGGTCACGATGACGGGAAGCATCTGCGGCGTGATGCCCACGGCCACGCTCGTGGCGAACAACAGCGCGTCGATGACGTTGCCCTTGGTGGCGGCGTTGACGGCAAAGACGGCCGGCGCCATAACGAGCATAAGGCGTACAAGTAACATGGAGACGCTCGAGACACCGCGGTCAAACGCGCTCTTCTCGCCGCGCCCGTTGAGCATCTTGGCGATGCCACCCAGGTAAGTATCCGAGCCGGTGGCAACGACAAGCGCCATGGCGGTGCCGTTTTGCACGGAGGTGCCGGTAAAGACGATGTTCTTGCAGGCAGAGAGCGGCAGCGCGGAGCCGTCGGCACCATCGACGACGGTGATGGCAGCGGTCTTCTCGACGGCCTCGCTCTCGCCGGTGAGTGCGGACTCGATCACAAACAGGTCGCGCGCGGTGATGACGCGGGCATCGGCCGGCACCATATCGCCGGCAGAGAGACGGATTACATCGCCGGGGACGAGCTCGTCGAAGGGGATCTCGATGCGCTCGCCGTCGCGCAGGGCGGTGCAAGTGTTGGAGACCAGGTCCTTGAGGGCCTCTGCCGCATTACCGCTGCGGGCTTCCTGGATAAACTTCATACCGCCCGATACCAGCAGCATGATGCCGATGACGATGACCGTGGAGGGGTCGCGCTGCGGCTCGGGCACGGCGAGCACGTCGATGTAGAGCGAGACCAGCGCGAGCGCGGCGAGGATGCCGGCGAAGGGATCGATGAAGGCGTCGGCGATGCGGCGGGCGAGCGTCTTGGCCGGTGCCTCGATGGTGTTGGGGCCGACGGCGTTCAGGCGCTCAGTTGCCTGCTCGACGGTGAGGCCGTTTGCCGTGGCGTCAAGCAGTACGAGGGCGTCCTCGGCACTATGGGTGGCGGCGAATATGGTGTTCTTGGACAGGCCGGTATGAGCGGCAGGGCGCGCCGTGCGGCGGCGCTTGGAGATGGCTTCGAGTACCGTGACGGTTTTGAGCATCAGCATAGGGTCCTCCTTGTTGAGGGGAGTTAGCGTACGTGTCGTATTTGCTTCAAAAAACCTAGATGTCGCTCACGTCAAGCTCTTGAGCCCACAAAGGGTGCAGCGCGCCTTTGCGGTGGTTTTGGCGATCTGCCGGTGGCGTTTATGCGTGTGCGGAGTCCTCGCGGCGTGCCGAGGGCGACATGCAGGTTTTTCGACTAGGACTGCCTTCCATGGCACACCTCCTAAAGGCCGGGCGCAGCGCGCTTTGGGTATCTCGTACCCCTTTTTAATCCGCCCGTATTCTTGATGAGGGGGTTTGCGATGTCAACCCCATTGTTCGGAAAACCATTGCCCCCGACAAAGCCTTTACAGAATGCCGTGGCTCCAAAGCGCGCCCGCATCGATGCTTCGCCTGCGCTAAACTGGAAGGCACGTACGCGATTACGAGAGGAGCCCGCATGGAGGCTTACAAGCAAGAGTTCATCAAGTTTATGGTCGAGTCCGACGTCCTTAAGTTCGGCAGCTTTACGCTCAAGAGCGGCCGTCAGTCCCCATTCTTTATGAACGCCGGCGCTTACGTGACGGGCTATCAGCTCAAGAAGCTGGGCGAGTATTACGCCCAGGCCATCCACGATAACTTTGGCGACGACTTTGATGTGCTGTTTGGACCGGCCTACAAGGGTATTCCGCTGGCCGTCGTGACCGCGATTGCCTACCACGAGCTGTACGGCAAGGAGGTCAAGTACTGCTGCGACCGCAAGGAGGCCAAGGACCACGGTGCCGATAAGGGCAACCTGCTGGGCTACGAGCCCCAGGACGGCGACCGCGTGGTCATGGTCGAGGATGTCACCACCAGCGGCAAGTCCATCGACGAGACCTATCCCAAGGTCAAGGCTGCTGCCGACGTCGAGATCAAGGGCCTCATCGTGTCCCTCAACCGCATGGAGGTCGGCAAGGGTGGCGTGACCACCGCGCAGAAGGAGATCGAGGCCAAGTACGGTTTCCCCGTCGCGAGCATCGTCTCCATGGCCGAGGTCGTCGAGACCCTCTACAACCACGAGATCGACGGCAAGGTCGTCATCGATGACGAGCTCAAGACCGCCATCGACGCCTACTACGAGCAGTACGGAGCACGTTAGTTACGGCGTTTTACCAAACGCCGTAACTGCTCGACGCTGCGCGGGCCGCATTTGGACAATCTGACGTTCAACTTCAAGGGCGCGACCAGAAGGTCAGCGCCCTTTCGTTTCACGTCACCTTGTCTCAAATGCGACCCGCTCGCTGTCGTTGCCGAAACATCGGCGTTGCCGGACTAGTCATTGGGGACGTTCATAAATGACTACTCAGGAATGAGCGTGGATAATCTCCCGTTTTTGGCCTGTGTGCAGGCTCAAAGTGGGAGATTATCCACGCTCGCTTTAATTTGCCTGGGCTGCGATGCCTATCTAATCGGCTCGGCGTCTTCCCTGAGAATCGAAAGATACTCTTCATACCCGTACTGCCGGTATCTCTGTCTTGACTCGTCGAGCGGACGGAGGATACCCAATTCTTCAAATGATTTGACGAGCGAGCTCGCGGTACTCCTGCCGATATCGAGTTGGGCAGCGATGAATGCGGTGTCGACGATGGGGTGCTCTTCAAGAATGCCCAACAGCCTTTGCCCGTTTGCAGCAGTCCTTCCGAGATTTTCGGTAATGGTTGCTGTGGAACGGTTATGGAGGTCAACAAGGTTTTTTAAAGACCCTACCGAGTCCTTCGCACTCTCGAGAAGACTGTTGCAGAAAAACTCTATCCATTCCTCGTAAGTGCCTCTCTCCCTTACGGATGTGAGTTGCCGGTAGTACTCGCTTCGGTTTTTCTTGAACTGGAACGATGGATAGAACAAGCAAGAATGAAGAACGCCATCATTGATGAGCATAAGTGTAATGAGAAGCCTGCCCAGGCGACCGTTTCCGTCTAGGAATGGATGGGCAGTTTCAAATTGGTAATGGACGAGCGCCGCCCGCACAATCGGATCCATTTCGACTTGAGGCTCATTGATAAAGCGTTCGAGGTCCTGGAGCGTGTTACTCAAATCTTCAATGTTTGGAGGGACAAACGATGCGGTTGCAATGGTGCAGCCTGAGGGGCCAATCCAGTTTTGTGAGGAGCGCAGCTCGCCTGGATTCTTCTCCGTTCCGCGCACTCCGTCCAGCAGGACCGCATGAACTTGCCTAAGAAGTCTCGTGCACAAGGGCATCTTTTTGAGCAGTTCTACGCCGCGGTCGACAGCACGGACGTAATTCACGACGTCTGCGACATCTTTATGATGGAGTTGTGTTTGTGATGGACTAAGTAGGTCGTCAAACGTGCACTGGGTTCCCTCAATTTGCGAAGAAAGGAGTGCTTCTTTGCGCACGTACATTGTCAGATACATGTCGGCGTTGGGAACAAAGTAGAGCATGCCTTCAAGCTCTCCAAGCTTTCGTGAGCATGCGGAAAGCGTGCGATAGGTTTCCTCGGTGAGGTTTAGCTGCCTCAATGATTGCAAGGGCGTTGGAAAAAACGAATAGTAAGCCAATTTCCCCGATAGATTATTGCGGAGCGTTCCCTGGCCGTTCTCCTCGATTTGCATCGCGCCCTCCATATCTTTAGTGCCGGAAACTCGTTATTAGGCTAATCATATCAATTCTAATAACGAGTTTAATGATTAAATAGTTATTAGAATTGATATAAACAATCTAATGATGAGAAGTCGTTATTACTTGACCATGGAGCTCGGCTTGGTACAGGGGGGGGGTCATCCAAAATGAACGTGGATAATCTCCCGTTTTTGGCTCGGTGACGGCCTCAAAGTCAAAGTGGGAGATTATCCACGCTCGTTAGTTAAGCGTCCGAAAATCCACACTCGCCAAACCTACCAAAAAGGGACGGGTTTATTTTGGCACGTTTCGGTAGGTATCAGGAGGTGCCAGGAGCGGGGTGGCGGCGGGGTGCCGCTGCGAAAAGAAGTATCGGGTTTGGCGTGCCCGCTTCTGCCCGTCCCGCGCGTGGGCGATACTCGGCTTATCGAACCGCGATGCAAAGGAGATGCTCATCCCACGAGCACTACCGGGAAGGGCTTGCGATTCGAGTCCCCACCTTAGCATTTGAACCATTTGGCACTATAATTACCGTAGGCATGCGCACAACGTTGCGCTTAATCAAGAGGAGAAAACGTATGGGTCTGTTTGACATGTTTAAGAAGAAGGCTGAGCCCGCGGCCGCCGCTGCTCCTGCCTCCATCTCTGCTTCTGCCGGCGCCGACGTGCTGTGCTCGCCCGTCAAGGGCAAGGTCATCAAGATGGCCGACGTGCCCGATCCCGTCTTTGGCGGCGAGGTCCTGGGCAAGGGCTGCGCCGTGTGGCCCGAGGACGATCTGGTCTACGCTCCCTGCGACGGTAAGGTGACCGTCACCATGGGTCACGCCGTGGGCCTGCAGTCCGATAGCGGCATCGAGGTTCTGGTGCATGTTGGCGTCGATACCGTCAACATGAACGGCGACGGCTTCGAGGGCTTCGTCAAGGCCGACGACGTTGTGAAGGCTGGCCAGCCCATACTCAAGATCGACCGCGCCAAGATCGCCGCTGCCGGTTACAAGGACTGCGTCGTCGTGGCCGTGTCCAACACCGCCGAGTTTGCCGATGTCGAGCTCACCGTTGAGGCAGAGTCCGCCGTCGCCGCCGGTGACGCCATCGTCAAGGTCGTCCGCAAGTAAACTGCGGCATCCAAAGGCTGTGCGAGGGTGGTCGGGTTTTCCGGCCACCTTTTTTATTGCACCGCGGGAAAGCGTTTTATTGCACGTTGGGTGGGCTTGCAAACCGTTCGGACGCTAAAACGAACCGACCGCGCCTTCGCGTTGCCGAGGGTGTTCATAAGTGGATAGTATGGGCTTACTTATTACAACGTGCGCCGCGTCTGGGAAGCGCAGTGCCGCTCATTGGGAGGAACAACATGAAAAAGAAGCTGCTGCTTGCGCCCCTCATGGCCGTCTTGG
>CAJMOL010000026.1 GCA_905215095.1 uncultured bacterium
GTCTGAACGCGAGCGAGTACATGCGGAGGCGCTCGCTCGTCGACGGTGACCGGCCCGTGATTGAGACCGACGCTGAGACATTGAAACTGCTGTACCGCGATCTCAGGCTAGCGGGGTCCAACCTGAATCAGCTGTCGCGTGAGGTCCACATCACGCATGATCCTGTCCGTATCGCCCCGTTCCTCGATGTCGCGCTCGTAAAGGTCGGAGACGCAGCCGATGCCGTATCGGGCTTTCTTGCCGACGCGAGGAATGTATAGGAAGGGGATTTTCATGAACGATCTCAAGTTCAACGCGGTTCTTTCGGCTTCTTTCGCCGCCGCCCTCACCGTCGCATGCTATCCACTGACGGCACCCGTAATCTCCTGCGTTTTCGATTCACTCCCGGTCGATTGGCTCTCCTGGCTCGACTCCATCGGCTTAGACATGTGGTCGGCCTTCTGGCTCTCGGGAGCATGGATCGGCCATATCCCGTTCATGTTCGCCGCGTTCTGCCTCCTCTTTCTCTTCCTCCTCGGCTATGTGACCGCCAAGGACGCCGGGCGGACCCGGAGCGTCGACGACGGCATATACGGCGACGCCCACGTTGTCCGGGGCGCGGCGGGGCTCAACCGGGCTAACGATTTCTGGGATGGTCGCGGAACGCCGGCGAGGGCCGGCCTCGTCCTCGGCGCGACAGCAAAGGGTTATTGGTTCGATTCGTCCGTGCCTCATGCTCTGACCTGCGGAAAGACAGGTTCAGGCAAGACGCAGCTACAGACTCTGGAGACCATGCACCTGCTCATTGCCGCCGGCTGGAACATCGTGTCGACCGGTAAACCTGAGGTCCTTGAGCTCACCGCCGACAAGGCCCGCGAGATGGGCTATGAGGTCGTCGTGCTCGATTTGACCGGTTATCCCGGTGCAAGCCGATACAATCCCATCGGGCTCGTCGTCGATGCCGTCGAGGCGGGGGATACCGATGCCGCCGTGAGGACGGCTCGACAAGTCGCCGTCGACCTCATCCCCCTCGGCGGCGAGAAGAACACCTACTTCCCCAAAGCTGCGCGAAACATGCTCGTCGCCTGCATCCTTGTCGTCTGCACGGCCGATATTCCCCGCAGGCAGAAGAATCTCGCCAGCGTCGCCGCGCTCGTCGAGCGCGGGACCGCCGGCGAGGACCCGAAGGACCCGTCGGCCCCTCTCAAGGACTACATCCGCGGCCTCGGACCGACGCACCCGGCATTCTCGCCGGCATCCGACCTCCTCGGGGACGGCGGCGCGACGACCGCTGGCAAGAACGTCGTCTCCACGCTCAAGGAGGCCCTGGGCATCTTCTCGGACGGCGCTCTTCGCGCGATTACGTCCGAGAGCACCATCTCCATCCGAGATCTCATCGAGAAAAAGACGGTTCTGTACATTGAGATGCTCGACGAGGGCGATCCGTACAGCGTCGTCTACACCTGCTTCCTTAACCAGTGGTGGCAGGTGGCGCAGCGGGTGTGCAAGGAGGGCGGCGGTCGCGTTCCGCATGAGACGGCGCTCGTGCTCGACGAGATCGGCAATCTGAATGTCAGGGTGGCATGCCTGCCCGCAATCGCCACGCTCGGGAGAAGCATGCGCCTGCACGAATATCTGTTCGTGCAAAATCTGAAACAGCTGAATGCCTATAACGAGCCCGGCGACGGCGGGGCCGGGCGAGACAAGTTGGTCGGCTCCATCGGTACCAAGGTCGCCCTATCCCTTTCCGAGCCGGAAGACTTCAAGTTCTTCACGGCGCTCGCGGGAAAGCGGACAGTGCGCTCCATGGGAACATCGAGTCAGAATGGCTCTGGTCGATCGTCGTCCGGCACGAGCTACAGCGAGACCGCCGTCCCCCTGATAAACGAATGGGAGTGGCAGCAGCGCATCCCCATTCGAGACGGCCTCATCGCGATAAAAGGCGGCGAGAACTCGAAACCGGGCCGCGAGGGCGTGTTCGAGTTTCCTCTCGACTACGCCAGCCGCACCCCGGCGGGAGCCTTCTTCGGACTCGGCGACGAGGAGGCGGAGCGCCGGAAACGCTCCGCCTACTACGCCCGCGCCAAGGCCTCCGCGCAGGACGAAGTGTATGAGGTGCCGGAACCGTGGTGTCCCGAGTTCAACGTCGACGACGAGACGGACGATGATGACGAGATCGCGCCCGACGACGTGTTCAAGGCCGACGAGGAAAACGCGACGTTCGAGGACGAATGGGCCGCGTGGGACGAGTGAGGGGACGGTAAACATGACGGCTATCAAACAGGTCTCGGTGACCAGCGCGCAGCATATGAAGAGTCTTGCTGGCTATCTCGACAGGTCGAGCGAGAAGCATGACGCGCTCGACCTCGACTCCCAGAACCTCAACGACCCGGAGAACTGGGCTCGCGAGATGGACCGCACCCGCGATGCCTATGGACATAACGAGTCCGGCCGCAAGGGCTCGAAATGCACCTACTGCTACCACCAGATCATCGCCTTCAATCCAGACGAATGCGACGTCAACGGCGGCAGGCTCACCAGGGCCGGGTGCATGGGATTCGCTCGCGAGTGGGTGGAGCGCTACTATCCGAACCAGGAAGCCGCCTGGGCGCTTCACCTCGAGCATTCGAAGGACGGGACCGACCGCTACGCCGTGCATATCGCCATCAACCGCACCGACCTCGAGACCGGCCGCAGGCTCGATGAGGGCCGAGCAAGCCGTCAGAAGGTCCTCCATGCGTCGAGAATGCGCGACATGGACGAGAGATGGGGCCTCTCGCAGCTCGAACGCGGCCAAAGAAATAGCAGATCCCACGCTCGCCAGGAGTCCCCTGGCGAGCGGAGGGCCCGCGAGGCCGGTCGTGCGTCGTCGCCGCGGTTCGAGACGGATCTGGACCATGTTCGCCGCGTCGTACGCGAGAGCGTTCGTGAGGTTGCCGCCTCGGGAGCCCCCAACAAGATGCGTGCGCTCAACGAGGCGCTCGAGAGGAGAGGGGTTCATATGCGAATGAGCCGAGACACTCAGGCAAAAACTAGGGACGTGGTCTTCGAGTACCGTTCGACCTACGACCGCAGAGACGGGCGCGACAACCGCATAAGGGTCTCCGCGATCCGCGGGCATCGCCTCGGGCGCGGGTTTAGCATCGCCGGCATCCAACATGCCCTGGGCGTCGGCATGGCCATGTACCGCATGGCCGAGAAGTCCATGGACGACGGGAATGGAAACGACATGTAGAGCCCCTGGGGTTCCGGACGAAGAGGTACCGTCGGGCGTATATAGAACTTATATACATTGTATATAAGTTCTATATACGCCCGATTTTGGTCGCATAGTGTAAAATAACTTTACCCTTCAAATACGTCCTGTATGCCCGTAGGGCAGCCCCTCGGGGTCGCCTCTGCTATGGGTTCTAGTACGTGTTGCCTTGCGTTGTTCGTTGTTCATTTTGGAGGTCGTTTTGCCGGTTTCGAGGAAGCGCAAACAGTCTGGTGGCGGGCAGCCCGGTTCGCACGACGGCAGATGGTATGAGGACGAGAGACACGCCAACCAGACCAGGAACCAGACGCTGTTCGACACCCCCGGGTGGTACTACTGTTTTCCCGACGATTTCTACTTGTCGCTGTTCCCTGAGGGGACTCTTCAGAAAAAGGGAGCCGACTCCGACGGCATGCCCAACCTGATTGTTCTGGAGGATACCGGCAAGGAGATTGATCAGGGGACCGATTCCAAGGGCAACAAGCTCGTCAAGCGAATCATGCATCGTTATACCGTGCACGATGGTCTTGAGGAGCTAGAGGGTCTGCGGAGGCAGTCAATCGAGCAGAACACGTTCATGTTCCTTGCCCCCGTGAGCTATTACGGCAAGTCCCGCAACAGCCGCAATGCTCGGTACCTGCATGCCATCATGATTGACCTCGACTACGTCGGTGAGAGGGAGCTTGCGAACCTCCTTCGTCAGATGGACAGGGGCGTGATTCCGTACGCGAACTATCTCGTCAGCTCCGGCACCGGCCTTCATGTCGTCTACAAGCTCGACAAGCCCGTTCCGCTTATGACGCGCTACGTTGCCGGCTTGCAGGTCCTCAAGCGCGAGCTCACTGACCGCGTCTGGAATGCCAACACGAGTGCCAGCGATCCCGACAAGAAGCAGACGCAGGGCATCTTTCAGGGATTCCGAATGGTCGGCAGCGCCACGAAGCTCAATGGCGACATCGGTAACCCAAAATATAAACAGCCCTATGTCGCCGAGTGTTTTTCGCACGACGCGACCCCGCCGGCGACCATTTCATACCTGCTCTCCTTCATCCCGTCCCTTAGAGACAAGGAAGATCTGGCAGGTTTGGACGCATTGCAGGAGCTCACTCAGGAGGTACGTAGGAAGACCCCTTTGGCTGAAGCCAGGGAACTGTGGCCCGAGTGGTATGAGAAGCATGTCGTCGAGGGCAAGCCGCGAGGCGGGTGGACGTACGGGCGCGCCGCTTACGACCGGATTCTCAGTGTCATCAGGGAGCAGGTGTCGGTCAACCATCGCTACTGGTGCATTTTCTACCTGGCCGTCATGGCCAACAAATGCGGGGTGACCTATGACGAGCTCGAAGATGACGCCTACGGCCTCCTGGAGCGATTCGACGCCCTGTCAGTGGAGCCTGACAATAGGTTCACGGCAAACGACGTCGCTGCGGCCCTCGAGGCCTTCGATGGCGGCTCGGCCGCCGGAAGGTCCCGCCGGTATTCGCAGGCCTTCTGCGAGCGTAAGGCCGCGGTCTCGTATGGCGAGAAGATGGGGCATGGGAACAACCCGTCGGAGAAAAGACTTCCGAAGGACCTCTCGCTTGCGAAGGCCCGAATGACGCGGGACCTGAACCAAAAGGCGGCCGGCACCAACTGGTGGAACGAAGAAGGTGCACCGAAGAAGGCCATGCAGGTTTGGAAGGCAGCCGCTGAGAATCCGGGATTGAGCGTTACCGCCCTGTCGCGCAAGGCGGGGGTGTCACGGCCGACCGTGTACAAGTGGCTCAGGCCCGGATGGCAAGGCGAATACGAGGCGGCCAAGAATCGTGAGCTTGCCGCCGACATCGGACAGCGCAAGCAGAGTCGGGCTATTCTGGAACAGGCCGACCAGCTCAGGAAGAAATACGAAAACGACCGTTCGGGACTCGTGCAACATGTCCTCCGGCACGTCGCATCGCATCCGTGGGAGCCGGCCGAGCAGACGTCCGTCTTTTTCGGTTTGTCCGGCGCTGCCGAGGTTGAGAGGATAGTTCGCGAGAACGGTGAGCTGCTTAACCAAATCAAGCTCGGCATCGACGAGAGGCGTCGATCGTGGGATGCGGAGACCGATGATTACTTCGATGCGTTGACGGCTGCCGATCTTATGGGAAGGCGCTCCGACTTGATGAAAGCTCGCGCACTCGGTGTCCATGCTGCAATTGAGTGGGCGAGGCATGAGACGCCCGACCTGTTCGCGGAATTGCGCGCCGTAAGGAGTGCGGGCCGGGTGCTTTCGGCTGACGATCTTGCCGAACTGAAAGAAAAGTATATACAGTCTATATAAACTGTATATACTTTCTGTCTAACATACTGCTAGATACAACAGCGTTCTTGAGGAGATGCCCATGATTATCTCTGCGATGAATCTAAAGGGAGGCGTCGGCAAAACAACGACCGCGATGTCTTTGGCTACGGCCGCCGAGCGCGAAGGCAAAGACGTCGAGGTATACGATTGTGATCCGCAATCGAGCGCCAGCTTCTGGGCGCTTCTTGCTGACCAGAACGACGACTCTCTGCCGTTTCCCGTGTCGTCGGCGAACCTGGCGACGGTGCGGCGTGCTGGCATCAAGTACCGCAAGGACCCAGACAAGTGGATCTTTATCGATTGCCCGCCCAACGGCAACATCATGGACGAGGCGGCCGAGGCATCGGATTTTGTCGTGATTCCGACGGGTCCCGGGGCGGCCGATGTCGTGAAGACAATCGAGACCGCTCGCACGCTCACCACGCGCGGCGTTTTCTACGGCGTGCTCCTCACGCAGGTCGCTGCCAACACCCTTTCGTTCGCGAAGGCCCAAAGCGAAATCGAAGACAACGACTTGAGCTATTTCGACCATCAGGTCCGTCGCCGCGAGGGTTTGCGAAACTTCTTCGGCAACTCATTCGGCGACGACCTTTTCGGCTATGAGGAGATTTGGGAAGAGCTAAAGGAAATCCTGCGCAACGATGAGGAGATTCACTATGCCGGCTAAAAGACCAGTCCGTCGCATGACCGTGCCGGAGGAGGCTGCCCCGACTCTCATGGGTAATCAGGACACACGGCATAAGGGAGATTCGACATCCTCGCGCAAGAAGGGGAAGTGCATCACGTTCTGGGTGACGGATGAGCAGAAGGCGGAGATCTCCACCTATGCGGCCGAACACAACACGACCGTGTCCCGCCTCATTATCGAGGGGCTGGAGATGCGGATGAAGCGAGATTAGTTATATAGGAAGTATATACACTCTATATAAATATTATATAGAGTGTATATACATTAAGGGGTAAAAATGGCCGGAAACAGTAATCTCGCCAGCGCCATGGAGGCCAAGCAGGACGAGTTCTACACGCAGCTCAGAACCATCGAGGACGAGCTGAGGCACTATCGCAAGCACTTCAAGGGAAAGACAGTTCTCTGCAACTGCGACGATCCTTTTGAGTCGAACTTCTTCAAGTACTTCGCCCTCAACTTCAACAAGCTCGGTCTCAAGAAACTCATAGCGACGTGCTATGCGGGGTCATCCATAGCTGGCACGCAGCTCTCCCTTTTCGGTGACGATACGGATGAAGAGAGAAGGACGCCGTACAAGGCCATCGTTACAACTGTCCATGATGCAACCGGCAACGGCGGCGTCGATATGCTCGATGTGGCCGAGCTGTTCAGGAACGGCGAAAACAGGCTGGAGAAGCTCGAGGGCGACGGCGATTTTCGAAGCCGTGAGTGCCTGGAGCTTCTCGACGAGGCGGATATTGTAGCCACGAATCCACCATTCTCCCTGTTCAGGGAGTATCTATCTACCCTGATTGACCACGATAAAAAGTTCGTCATTATCGGCAATCAGAACACCGCGACGACAAAAGACATATTTCCGCTGCTTAAGGAAAATAAAGTCTGGCTTGGATACCATAGCGGACACACTTTGTTCGAGGTGCCTGACAGCTATGGAATCCCTGACTTCTATGACAAGACTGATAAACAGAAGCTCCGGTCGAACGGCTATGTGATTGACGAGAACGGAAAGCTCTGGCGCAATCTTGGGAACATCTGCTGGTTCACGAACCTCGATATCCGCAAGCGCCATGAACAGATGATCCTCATCAGGAAGTACAGACCTGAAGAGTATCCGGAATATGATAACTACGACGCCATCGAGGTTTCGATGGCCGCGAACATCCCGATGGATTATGCGGGGGTCATGGGCGTTCCGATTACATTTCTCGACAAGTTCAATCCTGATCAATTTGAAATTATCGGAATCACGAAGACGTGGTTTGGTCTTGCGAACAAGGTTTATCCAAAACAGATCCAGGTGAATAGACAGGGCAAGCGCAGCCAGGTGACAAAACTGAATGATGGGGCGGTTATTAAGGTTGCTGTTCCACCCGAAGGGAAAACCTACTACATCGTAGAAGACGATTTCTACATACAAACGTACCCAAGGCTGCTGATTAAGAACAAGAACCCGGAGGTGGCTGAGAAATGATGGAAATAAAGCCAATTGAGGTCACCGTCGGCGAGGTGTGCGAAGGGTATTTCAACGACGCCGAGGAAGGTGTCGTCGGCTACGACGAACGGCTTGATATCCGGCCGAGGTACCAGCGCGAGTTCGTCTACACGGGGAAGCAGCGCGACGAGGTGATACGCACCGTCATGAAGAATCTGCCCCTCAACGTCATGTACTGGTGCAAGACGGGCGACGACTCCTATGAGGTCCTGGATGGCCAACAGCGTACCGTCTCGCTGTGCGAGTACGTCGACGGCTCCTTCTCAGTCGATGACATGTACTTTGATAACCTCCCACAAGACAAGAGGGAACAGATTCTCGGATACAAGTTGTTCGTCTACGTCTGCGACGGCACCGATTCCGAGAAACTTGATTGGTTCCGCATCATCAATATCGCGGGCGAGAAGCTGACGGACCAAGAGCTGAGGAACGCGGTCTATGCCGGGCCGTGGGCCTCGGACGCCAAGCGATACTTCTCCAAGACGGGCTGTCCGGCCTCGCAGCTCGCGAGCGACTACCTCAGCGGGAAGACGATACGTCAGGAATTCCTTGAGACGGCCATTTTGTGGGCCGCATCTGCCGAGGGGCAGACTATCGAGGCTTACATGGCCAAACACCAGCACGATTCGAATGCGGTGTCGCTCTGGAATTACTTCCGTTCCGTAATCGACTGGACCAGGGCTGTATTTCCGAATTACCGCCGGGAGATGAAGGGGCTGCCGTGGGGCCTCTTCTACAACGAGCATAAGAGCAGGGCCGACCTCGATCCAAAGGCCCTTGAGATTGCCGTCTCACGCCTCATGGCAGACGAGGATGTGACCAAGAAAGCCGGCGTCTACGAGTATCTGCTCACCGGCAAGGAACGTTGTCTCTCCATCCGAGCGTTCGACGACCGCATGAAGCGTGCGGCCTATGAACGGCAGGGCGGAGTCTGTCCGTATTGCGGGGAGCATTTTGAGCTCTCTGAAATGCATGCCGATCATATCGTGCCCTGGAGCAAGGGCGGCACGACGACCGCCGATAACTGCCAGATGCTTTGCCGCGACTGCAATCTCAAGAAGGGCGATGACTGACTGGTCGTCGGTGGAAGGCATACGCCGGTGTGGATCTAAACGCGGCTGTCGGATTGGTGCCTCCCGCACCATTGTCGGCTTGAGGTACGGAGAGGTTGAGAATGAAGACCTATAACCTGGACACCATTCAGAAGGTTCCCCTGCGCGAGGTGTGGCCGCATGAGGCCCACGACTTCACCAAGTGGCTGGCCGAGGAGCAGAACCTCGCGACCCTCGGGATGGCGGTCGGAATCGAGCTCGAGCTCATAGAGACGGAGTCCTCGGTCGGATCCTTCAACGTGGACATCTACGCGCAGGAGTCCGGTACGGGCCGCAAGGTGATCATCGAGAACCAGCTCGAGGACACCAACCACGACCACCTCGGCAAGGTGATCACGTACGCCGCCGGCAAGGGCGCCGAGGTCGTCATCTGGGTCGTGGCGCACGCCCGCGACGAGCATCGCCAGGCCATCGAGTGGCTCAACCAGCACACCGACAGCGACTTCGGGTTCTTCCTGGTCGAGGTCGAGCTCTGGAAGATCGGGGACTCCCTGCCCGCCCCGCGCTTCGGCGTGGTCGAGCAGCCGAACGAGTGGACCAAGACCGTGAAGCTCTCCGAAGGGCTCAGTGAGACCGAAAAGGTCAAGCTGGCGTACTGGACGGCCTACCGCGAGGTGGCGGGCGGCCATCCGGAGTTCCTCAAGGAGTTCAGCCCGCAGAAGCCCAGCAAGGACCATTGGTCGACGCTGCGCCTGGGGGTCTCGGCATACCATCTCGCCCTGCTCATTGATACGCACAAGGGCCGCACGGGCATCGAGCTGTACGTGGACGACGACAAGGAGATCGGGCACCGCGCCATCGCCAACAGCGGGGTCTTCGAGAAGCGCCTCGGGCTGACGGCAGCGCCCTTCGATGCGAAAAAGGCCTCGGGACTGCGCTTCTACAAGGCGGGCCACCCCATCAAGGGTCACCAGGACGCATGGCCGGGGTACATCGAGGAACAGCTCGGATGGGCCCTCGAGATGAAAAGAATAATCGCGGAGATCGAGCTCTAGAAAACGCCCCGGCAGTAAATTGCCGGGGCGTTTTCTATTGAATATCGGGGCCAGGTCTATCCTTGTGCGGTCGCTTTGGCGTCGTTATCCGTGATGCAATCGACAAGATTTCCGGCAAGGCGGTCAACTTGGCCTGCGGCGAATTCGATGACTCTCTCTGGGTCTTGGATATCGCCGCGTGAGGCGGCAACGAGCGTTGCCGCGAGCCCCCTCATCTCGTAGCTGATATCGAAGATCCGATTCTGTTCGAGCTCGGTCATGAAAATGCTCCTCAACGGTAGGGATATTGGTCTATAGTATAGAACATACGTTCGCACTATGGGGGGTCGTATTGTTCGAGAAGCATTCGCTGGCCGGGACGTGTGGGATACCGGTAGAGGAGCGTCGTATCTATATCGACGTTGATACCAAGGGGTCCGTCAATTTCAACCATGGGCCGGCGGATCCCCGGGTGATCCACTGGCCCGACGGCCGGTCGTGGACAGTCGAGTCTATTTATGACAGGCGGGAATATGGTCGCGCGATCTTCGGCAACCTTTGTGTCGAGGTCGGCGTCTGCATCGCGAAACAGCGCAAAACCATCTGGTGGGAGGGCGGCAGATGGTTCGTGGCCAAGGGTTCCGGCATGGCGGCGACGGCCATATGAGGGACGTCTTCACCGGCGAGTGCACCGCCCGGTCGGTTGGGCCCGATCACAGCCGTCGCGCCCACAAGCAGTACGTCGACGTCATGGTGATGGTGACGAGCTCGGGCGAGGTTCGTCCGTTCGCGGTCGATTGGCCCGACGGCAGGCGGTTTCCAATCGACGAGATTCTGAAAGTCTCTCTTCCTGGCCCCGTGTTGAACGGAAGCAGTAATCAGCAGTATGCGGTCAGGTTCGGTCGATGGGAGACAATCCTGTACCTTGAGAGGGCGATCGGCCATGATCGCCTTGAATCGAGCCGCTGGTGGGTCTGGGCCTTCGATTCGGCGGAGATCAAGAACCCGGTTTGATAGCCTGCACCCGGTTCGCGTGTTGGAATCCTCGTTTTACCTTGAAGACGGTCATTTCCTTTTAGGTCCGCCGAAGGCGGGCCTTTTTGTTGCCGATAGGCGGCATACGCCGTCGTATGGCCACGGCTTCGCGGCCGGGTGGCACCTCCGCTACGCCGCGTCAAGGGGGCCCATGAGACCCCGCACAAACCTCCGCTCCGCTCCGGTTGGTGGAGGTCGTCATGGACCTCCCTTGACCCGCCTTCGCTCCGGTGCGGCTTTGCAGGGAGCAAAGCCGACGACGACGCGCGGCGTCGCCATTCGGCTTTGCCCGCAGGGGCGAGATGTTGAGGGCAGGATGCCCGGAACGGAGGGAAAGATGCAGCAGCTGATGACGAGGGAAATCGCCAAGACGGCTCCAAGGCTCTACGAGCAGGACGGGGCGGAGGACCCCACGGTCTACGCCCACTACTTCTCGTGCGTGAACGGATGGGACTGGTGGCTGCTCGAGTTCGACGGCACGGACGAGGCGTTCGGCCTCGTCGAGGGCTACGACGACGAGCTCGGCTACTTCAGCATCAAGGAGATGGAGGAACTGAACCGCCAGATGGGGTTCGCCGCCGTCGAGCGCGACGAGCACTTCTCCCCGAAGCCGCTCAGCGCCGTCAGGAGGAGGTAGCCGCATGGTCACGGTCGTGTTCGACTCCATGGGCGAGGCGGTCCGCCTCGCCCTCGTGGCCGATGAGTACGTGGGCGGCGGCCTGGCCGTCCTCCTCCTCGACGCCACGGACCCGCGCTCCGAGGGCTACATGGCCGAGTGGGGCGTGCTCACGGCGAGCGTG
>CAJMOL010000027.1 GCA_905215095.1 uncultured bacterium
GATGCGGCGGCTGGCCAGGTCCAAACCCTTGGTGGGCTCATCGAGCAATAGCAGCTCGGGGCCAATCAGCAGCAGCTTTGCCAACGCAAGCAGCTGGCGCTGACCGCCCGAAAGATCGTACGGGTGACGCGCCTCCAAGCCCGCCAGGCCCAAGCGCGCTGTCTGCTCCTGTGCTGCGGCCTCGTCGTATCCGCAGGTCGAAGCCCATTCCATCAGTTCGTCGCGCACCGTCTCGGCAACCAGCAGAGCCTTGGGGTTCTGCGGCAGCAGCGCCGCCGAAGCCGCCCCACGCACCATGCGGCCACGCTGCAGCTTAGCCGTCTTGGCCAGCACCGAGAGCATCGTCGACTTGCCACAGCCGTTTCCGCCCACGACCGCATGCACCGCGCCGGCTAAAAACGTCACATCGAGCCCGCGTAGCACCCAACCGCCCGCGCGATCGTAGCGAAACCAGCCTTCCGACAGGGTGGTAGCCGACCCGCCGTGCATTTTTTGGAGTATTCTGCTTCCATCCGTGCGCGGGAAGGCTTCCGAGCCGTTCTCGAGCGACGTTTGCGCCACAAATTCGGACGATTTGTCCAATTCCGAACTTTTTTTCGCGCTCGATACGTCCCCGGGCGGCTCCAGAGAGCCCAAATTGTCCTCGCGCCTGCTGAATACTCCGTTTTTTGCACATCGGATGGCACCCCACCCCAACATGTCATCGGAAAACAGCGATTCTCGGCGTCCCAAAGAAGACATATCCGCCACCTCGCGCACGCGACCGCCCTCAATCCGGTACGTACACGTCGCATACTCGAGCATCGGCCGCGGCTGATGCGTCGCCACAACAACCGTGCAGCCCAGCTCACGGTTCACGCGAAACAGCGCGTGCAGAAAATTCTTCTCGGCAACGGGATCGAGCTGAGACGTGGGCTCGTCGAGTAGCAGCACACGCGGACGCAGCGCCAGGACGGCGGCAAGCGACAGCAGCTGCTTGCGGCCGCCCGAAAGCGTATCGGTATCGCGATGAAGCCAGTCCTCCAGACCAAAGAAATAGCTGGTCTCGGCAACACGGCGGCGCATCTCGTCGCGCGACACACCCAGATTCTCTAGGCCAAACGCCATCTCGTGCCACACGGTTTCGCACACGATCTGGTTCTCGGGATCCTGGAACACATAGCCCACGCGCTCCGCCGATGCCCGTACGTCCATGTCGGCAACGTTCTCGCCCAGCACGCGCACTTCGCCAGCGCGCTCGCCCGCCGGAGCGATCTCGGGCTTGAGCAGCGACAGCAGCGTCGACTTACCCGATCCGGTACCGCCAACAAGCAGCGCAAATGCACCTTGGGGAACAGACCAGTCGAGCCCCTCGAGCACCGCAGCATCAGCATCGGGGTAGGCAAAGCTCAGGCTCCGCACCTCAATCGCCGGCATATCCGGGCCGCACGCCGCGCCCGACACCGGGCCCCTATCCAACCGAGCCATCAGCCAAACCTCTTCTCGTCAATCGCGCGCAGCACACAGGGCAGCACCATCCAGGCAGCGTACACGACATAGCCCGGCCACGGCGCCGGCACCGAGAGCTGCGGATAAAACGAATACTGTGTCGTCGCGGTCCATGCCACCGCCACGGCAGCGGCACCAAACACCGCAAGTCCAACCAGCGCGGCAACATCGCCGCGCCTCAGCCGATACCGCGCGTACGTCGTGCGACGCGTCGCGGCGCCCCACCCGCACGAGCGCATCGCGTCCGCGCGCTCCAGCGAATCTTCCATGCCCCAGCCCATCAACACACTCGATGCCCGCAGGCGCGAGCGCAAGGGGTCGGCCGGCGCGCGGCCCGGCACATCAATCGCATCTTGCACCGCCAGCACCGTGCGGCCGCGGCGCAAAAACTGTGGAATAAGCCGCATGCACATCGAGATCATGAGCGCGACCACCGGCGCGGCGTTGCCAAAAAGCGCAAGTACCTTGTCGTATTCGAGCATCGACGCCGCGGCCTCAAACCACAGCACGCTCGCCACAAACAGTCCGCCCATGCACAGGCCATATACCATGCTCTCCAGATACACCGCGCGCATGCCAATACGGAACAGCTCCGTCGAACCCGAAGCGCTAAACAGCGGATTGACCAGCGCGATAATCAAAATCACCGGCAGCTGCCAGCGAAGTGCGCCCAGCGTGCGGGCAGCCCCACGCGTCGCAAATCCATACGCCAGCCCGCCCGCAAGTGACAGCGCAATCAGCACCGGCTGCATCGAGAACATGGTGAGCCCCAGCGTCAGCACTATATAGAGTGCCGGCACCGCCGGATGCGACATCGAGAACGCCGCGACGGGCTCGCCGCCAAACTCCTCTTGTATGTTGTCCACGGGCACCCCCGTCCCCTCGCTCAAACGACAGCTCCGCAGCACCGCCAATGCCGCACGCAAGCAGCGCAAACGCCACGCCGGCGGCGCAAGCCTCAACCGCCGCAAACCAATCGTTACGCGCTCATCATATGCCTGCGGTATCATATTGCGCCGTGTATCGTTTCCAAACACACGTCTCTATAACGTAACAGGAGATCACATGGACGCAACCGCAATTATCCTCGCCGCCGGCGAGGGCACCCGCATGAAGTCGAACCACTGCAAGGTTTCGCACAAGATCCTGGGCAAGCCCATGGTCCAGTGGATCGTCGACGCTACCATCAAGGCCGGCTGCAGCCGCGTCGTGGTCGTCATCGGCAGCCACGCCGATGAGATGCGCGCCCTCATCGATGGCGCCTACGCCAACAGCGCCACCAAGGTCGAGTGCGTCGAGCAGACCGAGCGCCTGGGCACCGGCCACGCCGTGAAGGTCGCACTCGAGGCCTGCGGCATCGCCGATGGTCCCGTCGTCGTGCTCAACGGCGACCTGCCTCTCATCACCGCCGACACCGTGGCCAAGTTCGCGCAGACCGTCGCCACCGGCGAGCTCGCCTGCACCGTCATGACCATGACCCCGCCCGACCCCTTCGGCTACGGCCGCATCAAGCTGGGCGCCGATGGTCAGATCGAGCGTATCATCGAGCAGAAGGACTGCACGCCCGAGCAGGCCGCCACGCTGCTGGAGTGCAACGCCGGCTGCTACGCCTTCGACGGCGTGCAGCTCGCCGCCCACATTAACGAGATCGGCAACGACAACGCGCAGTCCGAGTACTACCTGCCCGACATGCTCGAGATCCTCAAAGGCCACGGCCAGGCAGTCTCCATCTTCCACTGCGACGACTACCGCGACGGCCTGGGCGTCAACAGCCGCATCCAGCTCGCACAGCTTACCTCCATTGCGCGCGACCGCATCAACGAGCACTGGATGGCCGAGGGCGTTACCTTCATCGACCCCACGCAGGCCTGGATCGGCCCCGATGCCACCATCGGCCGCGACACCGTCGTGTGGCCGCAGACGCACCTGATCGGCCACGTCACCGTGGGCGAGGAATGCCAGCTTGGCCCCAACAGCCGCCTCACCGACACTACCGTCGGCAGCGGCTGCACCATCGATGAAACCATCGCCATCGAGGCCGTCATCGAGAACGGCGTCGACTGCGGCCCGCGCGCCTACCTGCGCCCGGGCACCCACATGCTCGACGGCTCCAAGGCCGGCACGCACGTGGAGATCAAGAAGTCCACGATCGGCGAGGGCTCCAAGGTGCCCCACCTGTCCTACATCGGCGATACCACCATGGGCTCCGGCGTCAACGTGGGCGCAGGCTCCATCACCTGCAACTACGATGGCGTGCACAAGCACAAGACCGTCATCGGCAAGGACGCCTTCATCGGCTCCGACACCATGATGGTCGCGCCCGCTCAAATCGGCGACGGCGCGCTCGTGGCCGCCGGCTCCGTCATCACCGAGCCGGTTCCGGCCGACGCACTCGGTCTGGGCCGCGCCCGTCAGGTAAATATTGAGGGCTGGGCCGCCGATTATCGCCGCCGTCTGCACGAGGACGACGAGGCATAACGCTTTGCCAAGCACAAAAGGAGCTGTTCCATGGGGACGGCTCCTTTTTCTATCGTGACCTGCGTGACCGGATGAGTGGTCGGTTCGTGTCCGTTGACGGTAAAGACGTTATCAAGACTCGATAAACCCCGCCGCGCGGTTACAATGCAACAAGGCATCTATATGGCATTCGATATAAAGGAGAAGGGTAATGCCGATTAATGATCCCGAGAAGTCGGAGAATATGCGCAAGTCCATCCGCGTGTATTCCGGTTCCTCCAACCGTCCCCTCGCTCAGAAGATTGCTGAGTACCTTGGGGTCGAGCTTTCGGGCCTTACGCTAAAGCAGTTCGCCAACGGTGAGATTTACGCCCGCTACGACGAGACCGTCCGCGGCGCCGACGTCTTCCTGATTCAGTCCGTGGCCGGCGGCAACGTCAACGACATGCTCATGGAGCTGCTCATCGCCACCGACGCTGCCAAGCGCGCATCCGCCCGCTCCATCACCGCCGTTATCACCCACTACGGCTATGCCCGCCAGGACCGCAAGGCCGGCCCGCGCGAGCCCATCACCGCCCGCCTCGTCGCCAACCTGCTCGAGCGCGCCGGCGTCGACCGCATTATCACCCTCGACCTGCACCAGGGTCAGATCCAGGGCTTCTTTGATATCCCGGTCAACCACCTGTCCGCACTGCCGCTGTTTGGCCAGTACTACAACGACATGCACTTCGACACCGACAACCTGGTTGTCGTCTCCCCCGATGTGGGCCGCGCCAAGGCCGCCAAGAAGCTGTCCGACATGCTCGGCTGCGACCTGGCCATCGCCCACAAGGGCCGTCCGCGCCACAACGCCGCCGAGGTCATGGGCATCATCGGTGACATCAAGGGCAAGACCTGCGTCATCAACGACGACATGATCGACACCGCTGGCACCCTGTGCGCCAACGTCAAGGAGCTCAAGGCTATGGGCGCTGGCGACATCTACGTCTGCGCCACCCACGGCATCTTCTCCGGTCCGGCCATCGAGCGTCTGAACGACGCCCCGATCGTCGAGTGCGTCGTCACCGACGCCATTCCCGTCGAGGTCGGCGGCAAGATCAAGACCATCTCGGTCGCCGAGGAGTTCGCTCAGGCCATCTCCGCCGTTTACCACGAGGAGCCCGTCTCCACGCTCGTCGGCGGCGACTTCGCGCTGTAGTCCAACGCGTATCGCATCATCTTTGATGTTTTTAAAGGGTCGGAAGCGAGCTTCCGACCCTTTTTCTATTCCTCGCCAACCCGCCCTGAACAGTTAGTTCAGATACGTATTTATTTAAGAACCTAATGAGCCTCTTAGGGCATCTGAAGATGGCCGACGGATACTCTAAACAGCCCGAACCCGACGCTTTCGAGCGCAGTCGTCACACTTTGCCTTTCATTCGCCCTCAAAAGCCCCTGAAAATACCCAAGCAAAACGCTGCTTTATACGTATCTGAACCAACTGTCCAACACCCATCGCTGGCATTAGCAGCGGGACTCACTTTCTCGTAAGCTCTCAGTAATATCCCCGTTTTCCTAACACCCGACCGTTCATGGCGCGCAGCACCCCGCTGGGCGAAAAGAACGGCATGGCAGTCGCGTTTCGCCAGCGGCTTAGTACCTTGTAACTATGACCACCGTGATTTCACATTTCTCCGCCCTCCGCGCAATTCGCCGCGCACGACGGGCATACTCTGCCCTTCCTTGGGACTCCATCGACGGCGGACAGCAGGCGCAAGCTCTTGCCGGCTGCATTCCCAATAATGACGCGGTAGACTTTAGCGCGCTTTCGATCCTCGACGCCTGGAATGAAGACGATTCCGAACCGCTTGATCTTCTCATTTCAAACGAAGACAACAGGCGTCCCGACAAGCGAATCCGCCAGCACATTCTCTCCGCTCCGCTACCTGAAAGTGCAATTATGCACGTCGAGGCCGACATCTACGCAACGTCTCCTGCCATGACGGCCATGCTTTGTTCCAAAAATGAATCGGTCGCCAAAACCTTGATGCTCCTTATGGAGCTGCTCGGAACCTACTCCCTTCCGCCCGAGGCAACCTACCCCATCGCCTATGACGATACGTGGCCCAAGGACGACGGCTTCGAAGCGATGGGCGACCTTGATTGTCAGGGCAGCCAACCGGCACCCGAAGGACAAGCCGAAGCCCGTTGCGAACAGGCACACTACAAATGCGAACCTGCTACAACCATCGAAGATCTCGAGGCAATCGCACGGTTCGCCAAAAGCAGCTCCTATGCCTCGTTTCGCACGGCCGTTAAACTCGCCCGCACCGGATCCGCATCCCCAGCGGAATCCTTAATGTTTGCCGTCCTAGGCGCGCCCATGCGTTTTGGCGGTTTCGGATGTTGCAGCCTGCCCATGGGAGGCCTGCTACTCAACTATAGAATCGACTTCGATACCCTTGCGGTCAACATGTCCTCGGGCATCCCCTACGCCATCTGCGACTTATATTGCCCGGCCGCCGGAGTCGACAACGAATACAACGGAATTGGACATGAGCTTCAAAACGCTCGCATGCACGACGGAAATCGCAACAATGGCCTCAAGGCCATGGGTATCCACGTCCTGGTTATCAATCGTGACCAAATGAAGGACCTTGTTGCACTCGAAGCCTTCGCCCAGACGATGCATCGACTTGCGGGGGCTCGATTCCGCTATCGCATCAAGGGTTATCGCAAGCGTCAAGCCGCTTGGCTCAACGCCCTGCGGGCTGGAATCGGCCTCGCGCCGGTCTAAAAACCGGATTGCACACTTACTGCCGAGCAAGGGCGGACAGTTAGTTCAGATACGTATAAATGGACACATCAGATCGAGCCGTTTTGCCGTCAACTCTGTGCAATTCGCCCTGTTCGATAATAAAACAGCTTCAAAACAGCACTATACCGAGCAGTTGGAGCGACCGACCAGCACTACGGCATCGAATCGAGCGCTTCGATAGCTCGTGTTTTATACGTATCTGAACAAACTGCCCACCTGGGCTTCTGGCGGCCGCCCAAACGCCACCAAACAGCCTCGATCGCCCTCCATTTGACAGCTGTAACGGGGTCGCTCACCATAGCAGACGACAAATCGACGAAAGGAAGCACATGGCAGCTGCACAGCCACTCAAGATTCGCATGGTTGCCGGGCTTGGCAACCCGGGCGACGAATATGCCGAGACCCGCCACAACGCCGGCTTTAAGGCAATCGACGAGTTGGCCCGTCAGGCCGGCGTCACGTACTGGAAAAACCAGGGCGGCGCCGAGATCGCGCTCATCAACATTAACGATGCCGAGGAAGAGGGCGGTAAGCGCCAGATTGTGCTGGTCAAGCCGCAGTCGTACATGAATACCTCGGGCGGTCCCATCTCCAAGCTCTGCCGCGAGTACAAGATCAAGGCCGAGGAGCTGCTCGTAATCCACGACGAGCTCGATATTCCCGCCGGCGACGTGCGCGTCAAGGTGGGCGGCGGCCACGCCGGTCACAACGGCCTGCGCTCCATCATCGACAAGATGGGCAGCCGCGACTTCAGCCGCATCCGCACCGGCATCGGCAACCCTCCCGGCAAGATGGCCGTCGCCGACTACGTGCTCAAGCAGCTGCGCGCCCGCGAGGCCGAGGATTTCCAGGACACCTGCGCCCGCGCGGCCGACGCCGCGGGTCTCGCCATCGTGCACGGCGTGGTCTATGCCCGCGACCATGTCAACGGTGCCGCCTCCGCCAACGGCAAGCACTAAAACCTACCATTTAGGGATGTTTATTTTGGCAGGTTTTACCTGCAGAAACGCCCAACCGCAGCATCGCAATCAACCGCGCGCCGACTTACACACATAGCGCCCCAAAGGGGGCCGGCCTCATCACAACCCGAGGCCGGCCCCCTTTGCCGTTTTACCCGATAAAACTGACCAAAATAAACCTGCCCCTATTTGGTAGGCCAAAGTGGATAAACCCTGCTCCCAACCGCCGAAGATACACGTAAGCGACATGTCCATGAGGGTATAATTTGCACCGTATGTCTGCACAACGCCTGTGCGCGTACGGTTTTATTCGGGCTACCGTCCATTTCCGTGGAGGCACGGTTCGGTCGCCCTAACAAGAGAGGGGTTCTATGTATAAGATCCTGGAGAAGACGCAGTTCTCGGAGAAGGTGTTCAAGTTCCGCATCGAGGCGCCCGCAATCGCCAAGCATGCGCACGCTGGACAGTTCCTCATGGTTCGCGCCAATGAGACGGGCGAGCGTGTCCCGTTTACCCTGGCCGGCTGGAACGGTGACGAGGGCTGGGTCGAGTTCATCTTCATGGTGATCGGCAAGACCACCGAGATGCTTTCCACCTACGAGGCCGGCGAGTCGCTGCGCGACGTCGTGGGCCCGCTGGGCGTTCCCACCGAGATGGCTGAGGGCCCCTGCGCCGTCATTGGCGGCGGCGTCGGCCTGGCAATTGCCTTCCCGGTCGCCAAGCACCTGGTCGAGACCGGTCACGAGGTGCACGCCATCATGGGCGCCCGCACCAAGGACCTCCTGCTCATGGAGGATCAGTTCCGCGAGCTCCTCGACGAGGACCACATCCACATCACCACTGACGACGGCTCCTACGGCGAGCAGGGCGTTGTCACCGCTCCGCTGGAGCGCCTGCTGCAGGACAAGGCCGTGAGCCAGGTCTTCTGCGTCGGCCCCGTTCCGATGATGAAGTTCTCGACCCTCACCGCCCAGAAGTACGACACCCCCATCACCGCGTCGCTCAATCCCATCATGGTTGACGGCACCGGTATGTGCGGCTGCTGCCGCGTCGAGGTGGGCGGCGTGACCAAGTTCGCTTGCGTCGACGGCCCCGACTTCGATGCCACCCTGGTCGACTGGGATGACCTTCGTGCCCGCCAGGCCGCTTACCGTTCCGAAGAGGGCGAGGCCCTCAAGGCCTATGAGGAAAAGAGCTGCGCATGCCACTAGTTAACGGTCGTTTCGTTGCCGATATGAAGTCGCCCCGCACCCCCGATAACGAGGAGCCGGCTGCCGAGCGCGCCTGCGACTTCCGCCCCGTCGACAAGGGCTTCACCGAGGAGATGGCGCTGGCCGAGGCCGAGCGCTGCCTCAACTGCAAGAAGCCGTTCTGTGTTGAGGGCTGCCCCGTCAACATCAACATCCCCCGCTTTATCGAGCAGATCCGCGAGAAGGACTTTGGCGGCGCTCTCGATACCATCCGCGAGGACTCCATGCTTCCCGCCATCTGCGGTCGCGTCTGCCCGCAGGAGAACCAGTGCGAGGGCAAGTGCATCCGCGGCAAGAAGTCCGAGCCCGTGGCCATCGGCCAGCTCGAGCGCTTCCTGGGTGACCGCCCCGAGCTCGCCTCCACGCCCAAGATGGCCCCCAAGAACGGCAAGAAGGTCGCCGTCGTCGGCTCCGGCCCGTCCGGCATCACCTGCGCCGGCGAGCTCGCCCGTAACGGCTTTGACGTCACCGTCTTCGAGGCCTTCTTCACCGGCGGCGGCGTGCTGGTCTACGGCATCCCCGAGTTCCGTCTGCCCAAGGCGGTCGTCAAGCGCGAGATCGACGGCCTGGAGGACATGGGCGTCAAGTTTGAGTACAACTCCGTCGTGGGCAACATGGCCACGGCCGAGGAGCTGTTCGAGCAGGGCTTCGACGCCATCTACGTGGCGACCGGCGCTGGCCTGCCCAAGTTCCTCAACGTCCCCGGCGAGAACCTGCCCAACGTCTTCTTCGCTAACGAGTACCTCACCCGCGTGAACCTGATGAAGGCCAACAAGTTCCCCGAGTACGACACCCCCACCAAGCACGGCAAGAACGTCGTCGTCTTTGGTGGCGGCAACGTGGCTATGGACGCCGTCCGTACCGCCAAGCGCCTGGGCGCCGAGCACGCCATCATCGCCTACCGTCGTACCGAGGACGAGATGCCCTGCCGTCGCGCCGAGCTGCACCATGCCAAGGCCGAGGGCGTCGAGGTTCTGCCGCTCGTCTCCCCGCTCGAGTTTGTCGCTGGCGAGGATGGCTCCGTGTGCGCCGTCAAGGTCCAGAAGATGGAGCTCGGCGAGCCCGACGAGTCCGGCCGCCGTCGCCCGGTGCCCATCGAGGGCGCCATCGAGGAGATCCCCTGCGACGTCGCGATCTCGGCTATCGGCACCAACGCCAACCCCTTCGCAAAGAAGATCGGCGGCAAGATGGAGCTCAACAAGTGGGGCTACATCGTCGCCGACGAGGAGACCGGCCAGACCACCGATCCCCGCATCTGGGCCGGCGGCGACATCGTCACCGGTGCCGCTACGGTCATTCTGGCGATGGGCGCCGGCAAGAAGGCCGCTGCCTCCATCACCAAGAGCCTGCTGGGCGAGTAATCACCCTCAGCGCTAGCCATCAAACGGCAAAGTCCCCGTCGAGCACACGCCCGGCGGGGACTTTTTCTATACCGGCCGCCCAAACCACCACAAAGGGGACAGGCACCTTTGTGGTGGTCGGGGACTTGGCCGGCGAACCAATTCCGACGTTTGCCTCAATCTGTAACACCTGGAGCCCGTTGAGCCTTGTAGTTGTTACAGATCGAGATCTTGCGCCAGCCGCCTCCGCTTTGCCTCAATCTGTAACAGTTAGAGACCAAATTCCCCGCTACGTGTTACAGATCGAGACATTAGATTGGCGGCCGAGCAGTTCATCTCAATCTGTAACATCTAGAGCCGTTTTAGGCAGCTTGGTGTTACAGATTGAGATCTTGCAAAAGCCGAGAATGGGCGTTGTCGCCAAAACCTAACGCTTGCGACGCTTGGTCGCGGCGATGCCGGCCGCGGCAACGGTTGCGCCGGCGATGCCCAAGGCGGCGACCGTCATCGCGGTGGAGTCACCCGTGCTGGCGAGCTCCGTGCCGCCGGACTTCTTGTCGTTCTCGCCCTTACCCTTGGACTTGTTCGTCGTCACCGTGGTCGTCGTCGAAGTCGAACCGCCCGCAGGTACCCCGGTGCCGCCAGAGCCATCCGCACCGCCGCCCTGCTCGCCGTCGCCAGGCGTCGGGTCCGGCGCCGCCTCATCGGTCACCGTAATCGTAATGTTCAGACGCTCGGAATACTCGCTGTACGACATGCCAGGGCGCTGTGCCGCAATGCGCACATACATGTTGCTATCGAGCGCAATGGGCTCGGTGTACTTTACACGGCCTTCGTCACGGCAGGGGCAGGTGTCGTTGGTGGTGTACCAAATCGTCGCGCCATCCTCGGCAGAAAGCTCCAGCTTCGTGCCCTTGGGCACCGTAATGTAGTTCTCCTTGGGCGACCATGCACCAAACGTCGTCGCACCAATCGTCGCCACCGGTCGCGCCGGTCGCACTGCCTCGGCAGACACGCGAACGTCGACCTGCTTGGACAGCGCCGTGCCGCCCACCGCCGCCGTCAACGTCGTCAAACCGGGCAGAGCACCATGCAGCACAAACGTCGCCGCACCGTCCTCGCCCGTCACGGCCTGGGTGGTATCGACAGGGCAGATAGCCGAGGACTCCAGCCCAACACTAACCTTGGCGCCCGCAAACGGCTTGCCCGCCTTATCGGTCACGTGCGCCACCAGCTCAAAGTCACTGCCATCAAGCATGGTCACGGCCTGCTCCACGTTGAGCTTGAG
>CAJMOL010000028.1 GCA_905215095.1 uncultured bacterium
GAGCGGAGTGCGCTCCCCCGCAAAGTACGGCAGACACAGGAGCCCATCGGCACCCGGCGCCACACCGGCGGCATCATGCGCCATAACCGAATATGCATCGGGGCCACCGTGGCCCTCGGCCTCCACGGCGTCGCGATACAGCTCTTGGCGCAGCCACGATGTGAGCGCACCCGCCGTATTGGTCCCCGCGCAGATCCCGTAAGTTCCGGGAATGATAAACGTCCCTGGCCACAGGCGGGCATCAGCGACCATATGATCAGCTAGATAGATGAAATACGCCGTACTCCCCAACTGAACCATCATATCGCCGGGACGAAATACACCCGTCGAAATGGCCTCGGCACCAGAGTCGCCCGTTCCCACTAAGACAGGTGTCCCTGCCGCGAGCCCCGTCGCCTCAGCCGCACGCTGAGTAATCACCCCGGCAATATCGGTAGCCGACATTACCTCCGCCATCTGGTCAGGCCGGCAGAAACGAGCACATTCCCGAGCATCAACCTTCCAAGTGAAGCGGTCGTATAGGGGAAGAAAATCCTCCGCCAAATAACGGTCCACCGTAAAACGCCCCGTCAACTTCGCGCACAGAAACGATGACGCCGTCAGGAACTTCGCGGCACGTTCGTGCACCTCGGGCATATTCTCCTTAAACCACAAGATCTTGGGAGCAATATCTGACGAACAGGGATCATGCCCGAAAAGCTCGCGTGCGCGATCTGACCCATATTCGGAAAGAAGCTCGTCGATCTGCGGCTTCGAACGTGCATCGACTCCGTACAAAATCGCGGGCGCTAGCGCGTTGCACTCGGTGTCGACCGGTACGCAGTCGCAACCCAATGCGGAAAGGCCCACGCATCCGATCTGTGCCGCGTTAACCCCCGATCGCACCACCAGCTCGCGCGACAAGCGGCAAAAATCGCCCCACCAAACTGCCTCCGCATCATGCTGGTACCATCCATCACGCGGGTTCTCCGTCTCGTGTCCACAAGAGGCCTGGCAAATGATGTTGCATCGATCATCGATTAAAACGCCTTTAGAGGCGCTTGTCCCAATATCAATACCCAGATAGAGCGCCATAGGTGCCTACTCCCCTCGCGCCGTACGAGCGGCAGCCATAAAACGAGCTACCCGCTCAACATCAACCGGGGCATCCAGCTTTCCGTCGCGCTTTAAGCAGGTGCCGACAAACGCGCCATCGTAGTGAGCAAATACGTCAGCCACGGTATTTTCGCGACAACCGGTGCCACATACCACGGGTACTTCGCCAACACGCTCGCGGACTTCATCGGCAAGCTCGCCCGAAGCGCCACGACCGGCAGCCGAACCGCCGATGACCATCGCATCCGGAAGGCAATTAAAGAGAAGTGAATCGGCAATGTCCGCAGTCGTGCGGTCGTTGAGATAAACCTCCCCCTCGCTCGTGATGAAGTGAAAAAGCTTGAGATCGTCCAGGCGCAGCGCCGCCTTGCGACGCATGGTGTGAGCGAAATCTCGGTTAATCAGCCCAAGATCACCGGCCCAGGCACCGCAAAAATTGCAGCGCGTGAACTGCGCGTCGACGGCAGCGCACAGCTCGATTGTGGCATCACCATCGTAAATAGCCTCAGCTCCCCAAGGAGTCGACAGATCATGGGACAGAGCCCCGATTACATAGCCCATCGATGCAAGAGTTGAGGGAGAAACGTGCTGCTCATAGGGCATCGAGAGCTCATTGGTAATCAAAATGCCATCGACACCGCCCTGCTGCAACGCCTCGAGATCGCGCTTGGCGGCTTCCACGACCTGCGACACGCTTCCGCCCGGGTAATACAGTGGATCGCCCGGCAGAGGACGCAGGTGCAGCATTCCGATAACCGGCTTTTCGGTCTTGAACATCGAGGTTAGAAACGACATAACATGCTCCTTCATAGGGTTATTGCAGGAACGTTATTCCCCCAGCACCTCGACGTACACTTTTCGCTTCTGAGGACCGTCAAACTCCGCAAGATAGATGTTCTGGGCACCTCCGCACACGATGTGGCCATCTTGGACGGGAAAGAAGCAACTGTTTCCACAAATCATGCTCTTGATATGCCCACAGGAGTTGTTGCCGGTGGCTCCATAGCTCGGCAGGAAGTGTGCATGCGCATAGGGGGCGTCGAGTGGGGCGATGCGATCAAGCGTCTCCATAAGATCCGTCTCCACGCAGGGCAGCCCCTCGTTTACCACGATTCCACAGGTCGTATGCGACAAAATAATCGCTGCCAAGCCATTGGTCACCGAGCTGCGTTCGATGGCAGCGTGCACGTCTTCGGTAATATCGATGAACTGGTCCGGAGCAGTCGATAGATAGCTCAATGTCTCGAGCGTCACCATGTTTACTCATCCCCTTCAAGAAAACGCAGGGCATTACCCCAGTAGAGCCTTTCTCGCGCATCGTCGCGCATGGGCACGGTATCGAGCGCCCGCTTGAGTTTGAATGCACGGAAGCGCGGCGTATTGCTGGCGAACATCACTTGATGCGATAGCGCGCGCTCATACCACAGCGGCCCCATATCGACCGTGAAAAGACGCTGCATCATCTCCTCGGGCGAATCGATGTAAGTGATAGAGGTGTCCGTGTAGCAGTTGGGATACTTGAGCAGCATCGCCACGGTCTCGCGCACCCAGGGCCAGCCAAAGTGGGTCAAACTAAAGCGCACATTTGGATGCGTTGTGTGCTCAAATGCAAGCGGGTTACTGCGCGAGAGCTCTGCGCCAGGCTCCCAAGACATACCGGCATGGAAAACCACCGGCTTGTTATAGCGCTCGCACAGCTCGTAAAGCGGCTCGGCCACAGCATCATCGGGGGCAAAACCCTGCTTTGCCGGATGCAGACAAAGCCCCTTTGCCCCCAACTCGGTAAAGGCGCGCTCCAATTCGTCTGCGGCACCGCTCACCTGCGGATCTACGCTCGCAAATCCCCACAGACGATCGGGGTGCGCGGCAACCAGCATGGCAATCTGGTCATTGGTGCCAAAATGCCCTCCGCATGCCGTGGTTACATCGAGCGGCATGAGCACACTCTTCTGCACGTCGCAGACGTCCATCTCGACTTGAAGCTCATCCCAATCTATGGGGCCCATATGCCCCATACCATATTCTCGTGACCAAAAACCGAATCCATCAGGCTCATCACCCGGCGTACAGATCTCGCCGTAGAGCATAGGATGGACCAACATGTCGATAACCATTTCGTACTCCTTTCCAGGCATTTAACCCTAGTACGGCTCAAACGAACCAATCACTCGGGACGACAGCTCAGCGCCCGCCTTCATACACGCCGGAATATCAAGGCCATCGATCACGCCCTTGGTAAACCCGGCAATATACGAGTCGCCGGCGCCCACGGTATTAACGACCTTCTCCGCCGGTACGATCCCGCACTCATAGAAGCGCTCACCGTCATAGGCAATGCTTCCCTTCTCGCCAAGCGTGGCAACCGCAACGCGCGGTCCCAATTCCTGCACGTGGCGTACCCAGTCTCGCAGCTCCGGAGTGTCCTCTTCAAACGACATGAACGCATAGTCTACGTAAGGAAAATGAGCCTCGCATGCATATTCGGGATCCTGGCTGAACACCGAGAAGTCCATAACCACCGTCTTGCCCGCATCATGCCATTCGGGCAGGAGGTCCAAACAATTGCCAAACAGGTCGGTGTGAATGATGTCGTGCTCTAGGATAAACGCCCGGTCGTCTTCATTCGGACGATATGTCTCCATTACGCCATCGATTGCCTCGAGATGCACGCGATCGACGCCGTCTTTCAATGCCATGAGCATCACCGAGGTGTCGCCATCCTCCACCCGCAGATGAGAGATATCAAACCCCTCAGCGGCCAGCGCCTCTCTCATCTTGTCTCCGTACTCGTCCTTGCCGACAACCGACACGGCGGATACCGAAACGCCCATTCGTGCAAGATGGATACCCCAGTCAATGCCGTTACCAGTCGGATAGAACACGCCGATGTTTTGATAGACGTCCGCGCAGCAAAAACCAGCCGCACACGCTTTAATACCCATGGTCTTCTCCAATGCTCAAAAGGGGACCCACCACATGGCGAGCCCCCTTTTCGCGTTTCGCTTATTGTTTTGCATCGGCTGTCCAAGGCCTCATAGCCAGACCGCCGTACGCTTTCTTAAGCTATTCGACGATTGGCGCCCCGTGGCCCCAAGAACCTTCCATACCGCACACGGTCGAGGCAAACCCGGCAGCAAAGTCGAGCGCGCGCTCGATGGCCTCGGCGCCATCTTCGCCACGCTTGGCAGAATCGAGATAGCACATCAAAAACGAGGTGAGGAACGAGTCGCCCGCCCCCATGGTGTCCTTCATGTCCGTTACCGGTTTAGCCAGCTGGCGGTAATAACGCTCACCGTCGTAAGCAATGCAGCCCTCGGCGCCCGCCGTAGCCGACACAAAACGCGGACCCAGGCCCTTCACCCATGCCAGACGCTCGCGAATCTCATCCTCACTCGCGGCATCCGCCGCACTAAAGAAAGCAAAATCGACGTAGGGCGCAATCTGCTCGTAGTACTCGTCGGTGGAGTCGTCCGAAAAGTCAAAAGAGACCGTGACGCCCGCAGCCTTCAGCTTGGGAAGCTCGCGCTCGGTAAAGCAATAGTTGCCCGAATGAACCACATCGAACTGCTTCATGTACGAAAGGTCAAAGCGATCGAGGACATAGCGCGCATCGCCACGGATACCGCCCTCGTTGGAGCCGAGGAAGACACGGTCACCGTCAACGACGGTCACGCGAGCCGCTCCGTTCTCGCCAATCATCTGCTCGCACTTGTCAAGCTCGATACCCTCATCCTCGAGGCTTGCAATGACATGCTCGGCAACGGCGTCATTGCCAAAAATGCCCATGTATGCGGAGCGTGCGGCACCGCATTTCTTGGCATAAACGGCGAAGTTCACCGCGTTGCCGCCAGGATACATGGTGTGGATATGCTCGTAGCGATCGACGACGTTGTCGCCAAATCCGAGCGCGTTAACGTTAAATGCCATGGTATTTACCCTTCTAGTACTCGACGACGCCCATGTAGCGACGGAAATCGGGATCGTGATCAAACACCTTGCCGCGTGCAGCACGCAGCTCGCAGTTCATGGCGTAGAACAGCACCGGGTCAAGATAGGCACGGACGCTCGCCGGCACGGCTTCCATACCGTATTCCTTGGCATCGAGCACCATCAGCGTATCGGTATGCGTCTTAAGGAACGCCAGGGCGCGCTCGTCCATAGCACGGCACTCGCTGGAGCCCATCTGCAGGAAGTAAAAAACGCCATCCTGAGTAGCCTCGAAGGGACCATGGAAGTACTCGGCAGAGTGGATGTAGCTGCAGTGCTGCCACTGCATCTCCATAAGAGAGCAGATAGCGAAACCGTAGGTCTGGCTAAAGTTGGGACCGCTGCCCAGAATATAGAAGAACTCGTGCTCCTGGCAAAGCTTGGCAAAGCGATCGCCCAGCTCGGCATTTACCTTCTCGCGTGCCGGGGGAAGAATCTTATCCATCTCGGCGATACCGGCATACATATCGGCAAGATCGGCGTAGCCCTCCTGCTGATCGAGCAGCTCTGCCGCAAGCGACAGCGAAATACCAGCGGGGACCTCGGCCTGCGGCACGCCCTCGCCCCACGGGTAGACCCACGTGGTCCACTTGCCGGAGTCAATCTTGGATCCAGCGTTGTCGGTCTGGGCGATCACCGTAGCGCCGGCGGCAAGGGCAATCTCGCAGCCCTCGACGACCTCGGGGGTGTTGCCACTGTGGCTGCAAGCAATGACCAGGGATTTCTCACCCAAGCGGCGCGGACGCATAATGTCGAATTCACGCGCGGTATAGATATACGAAGTGAAGGTGGTTGCCTCGCGCTGCAGAAGCTCATGAGCCGGGATCAAATCGATCATGGAGCCACCGCAAGCAATCCAGTAGACGCTGTCGAACTTGCCCTTCTCGGCAATTGCCTCTTTAATCAGATCGTGTGCGTTCATATCCAGTTCCTTTCTTATTTGGGCCGCAACCAATGACGTTGACTGCGTGGCCGATAGTTGTTTTAGTCAATCAGATATTTCTCGAATGCGGCCATGTTCTTGGCATCAGCCGCCGCCGGGTCATCGTAGTAACGACCGTCCGTTATTTCCTGGCCCAGCAAGCCGTCGAAACCATGGGCGTTGAGTGTGGCGACGAAGGCGTCCATATCGTGTTTGCCATCGCCCCACACCAGATGGCCATACGGGTCACCGTCGATAAAGTGCATCTCGTGAATTGCCCCATCACCAAAGGCGGCAAACCAGTCCTCGAGCGTCTCGCCTGCAACGCCCATCGCGGTTGTATCAACCATGGGCTGTAAGTACGGGCTCGCGACCTCGTCAATCATGCGCTTCGCATCGGAAACCGTCGTCACAAGGTTGCTCTCCTCGGGACGCAGGCTTTCCATCGTGAGCACCAGACCGTGCTCGCCGGCATACTCCGCCAGAATGGACAAGTGCTCGCGGCTGCGCTTCCAGGCTTCCTCGCGGTCCTCGTCCCAGTCGCCCCAGCCCGAGTTGATGGACATACGGTCGCACCCAAGTACCTCGGCAAGCTCAATGCCGTGCTTAAAGTACGCCAGGCTGCGCTGTTCATGCAGCGGTTTGCGTGCGCAGTACTGCCAAGGATAGACAACATTCTCGGGGCACAGAGTACGATACCTAAGCCCACGGTCTGCAGCCTTTTTCGCCAGGACCTCAGCCTCAAAGTAGCCCGTGTGGTCGAGTGTCACATGCGGCTCCGCACACCACAGCTCAATGGACTCAAAGCCCAAACGCTGCTGCACATCAAGGAAGTAATCGAGCGACCACATGATGTAGTGAATATTCATGCCCGCAATCTGCTCGCGGCGCAGCGTCGGTTTGGATTCAGGCATCTTACGCCTCCTTATTTCGATCGAACACGATTTGTCCGTCCGACATCGTCATGTCAACCGCAAGATCACGTGCGTCGCGATAATCGAGGTCGAACACATCCCGATCGAGCACGCAGATATCGGCAAGCTTGCCAACCTCAAGCGTACCCAGCTCGTCTTCGCGCATCAGGTCGTACGCGCCCCCGGCAGTCCAAGCGCTCAAGAGCTCGACAAGCGTCAGCGTGTTGACCTCATTCACGGGCAGTCCGTCGTCGAAGTATCCGCCGCACGCACTGTAGATTGACTCGCCCAAGCTCGGAATCAACAGTGGTAAATCCGTGCCACAGCACACCGTGCATCCGGAATCTTCCATGCCGCGGCGATTCCAGCTGTGCAAAAGTCGCGTCTCGCCAATTTGTCGACGCATCATCGACAAGCAATCCTCGCGCCGGTCCAGCATCAGAATCTGCGGATAGACCTCGCAAATTCCACCTAACTTGCCAAACTCGACAAGATCGGCCGGGTCAGAGTTCTCGAAATCGGTAATCGCATGGCGGCGAAGCATCCGTCCATGCTCGTCTCGAGGCAGCGAGGCATAGAGCGCCACGGTGCGGCGAACGGCGCCATCGCCCTGGCAATGCAAGGAATATCGGAAGCCATCAGCATCGATTGTGCGCAGTTCGTTCTCAATCAGATCCCACTCGGGCTCCTCGACAACCGTCTTGCCGGCAACTCCCGCATCGGCCGAGTCCTCATAGGGGTCAATCATCTCGGCAAGCCCCGCCCATACGCCGCGATCGGTCATACGGTTGAAGCCAGAAAAACGAACGAACGGTCCCCGGAAGCGCTCTCGCGCCTCGCGGGCATATGCCAGATTTGCACCGGTACCCACCGGCTGCGACATCATAGAGACGCGAACCGTCAGCTCATCAGACTCCTCACGGCGAGCCATTTCGTCGGCAAAGCCGTAGTAGTCATCGAACGCCATCTCCTTGATGGCGGTAACGCCGCGCTCGTTAAGCATGCTCATGTAGTCCGAATACCCGGCACGCACCTCGGGCAGCGCGAGGAAATCGCTTATCATGCGCCAGATCTTCTCGGCATAGCACGCCTGCGGTGTAAAGCCGTATCGCGCACTGGCGGCAGCGTTGAGAACGCAGGTCTCCGCTCCCGGTGTAAAGCAGACGACGGGGATGTCGCCAAAACAATCGTCAAGCACAGCTGCCGTATTTGCGTTCTCGGCATCCGATGCCAACGTTTCGGGCAGGTTGTGGCCAAAAGCCGCCGCGCAATCCGAATGATCTTCTTTCCATGCACGCAAGAGCGACACGGCCTCTTTGGCATCGGCGATGCCGGACAGATCAGACCCCAACGTCCGCAGCGCCCAACCTGTATAGAAGGTATGCACATCGATCAGGCCGGGCATGACGGTGCGGTTGCCCAGGTCAACTACCTTGTCCGCCTGGGTCAAATACGAAGCTACCTCAAACTTGGTGCCAACAGCCTCAATTCGATTGCCACGGACTGCTACGAAACCTTCAAACGGCAGGTCCCCCGTACCGGTAAAGACGCTCTTAGACTTCAGGACCGTCAAACGATCGGACATTATAACCACCTACGCCGGAAGCATGCCGGAAATGGCAGTAATGACCAAGCCAAACACGACCATGAAAATGAAGAACTTCCAAATGGTCTTCCACCATTGGCCAAACGAAATCTTTGCCACGGCAAGGCCGGCAACCGTCATGCCCGCCACGGGGCTGATGGTATTGATGGTCTGATTGGCAAACTGGAGCGCGGTAACGGCCGCCTCGGGATTAAGGCCCATAAGCTCGGTCAGCGGACCCATGACGGGCATGGTGAGCGCCGCAAGTCCAGAGCTCGAGGGAACCAGCAAAGAGAGCAGGCCAAGGACGATATACATAAACGTGGTATAGACGGCGGCGGGTGCACCGGCGAGCGCGGTAGCGAGCGCCTGGAGGATGGTGTCGATGATCATGCCGCCCTCTGCGATGACCAAGATACCGCGAGCGATGCCGATGACGATAGCGGCATACGCAAAGTCGGCAATGCCTTTAACGAACTCCTCGGCGATCGTCTGCTGGTCAAGGCCGCCCAGGATACCGGCAAGCAAGCCCATGCCAAGGAACACGGCGGAAATCTCATTCATGTACCAGCCCTGGGTAACAAGACCCCAGACGATAATGCCCATACCGCAAGCAAAATCGATAAGCACGAGCTTCTGACGGATAGTGAACTCTTCCTCGATGGAGGCATCGGTCACGGAAAACTCAATACGCTTGAGCTTATCGTCCTCGTACACAATGGACGACTCGGGGTTTTTCTTGACGCGCATGGCGTAGCGCATGGCCCATGCGATACCGACGGCAGTGAAGATAACCCAAGAAACGGCGCGCAGCCACAGTTGCGGATTACCCTCGATGCCAATGATGCCTTGGGCGATCAAAACATTAAACGGGTCGATGGTCGAAGCACAATATCCCAGGTTAGGACCAAGGAAGCAGATGATGAATGCCGTCATCGAGTCATAACCGATACCCATCATGATGGGAATGAAGATGGCATAGAACGGCAGGGCTTCCTCAGACATACCAAACGTAGTGCCGCAAATGGACAGCAATGTCATCGTGATGGGAATGATGAGGATGTCCTTGTTCTTGAGCTTTTTAATCACACGGCTCATGCCGGCATTCAAAGCGTTGGTCTTGGTGATGACTGCGAACGATCCGCCAATCAATAAGACGAACGCAACGACGTCGGCAGCCTCCTGGATGCCCTTGGTGGGCGCTTGCAGAACCGCGAAGATATCCTGGCCCAGATTGATGGTCTCGCCGGTCTCGGAATCGGTGTAGTTCTTATCGACCTGTTCATAGGTTCCAGCAACGGCGACTTCACGCTCGCCCGCCGCTGTCGAAATCGTCTTGCGCTGATACCGACCAGAAGGAACGATCCAAGTCAGGACCGCAAAGACAACGATCAGCAAGAACATGATCGTATAGACATGCGGTAATTTGAACTTAAAACGTCTGTTTGTCTTCTTCGCCTTCGTATCTGACATAGATACCTCCAAAGAACTCAAGACTGCATCGCATCTCGCTTCAACGCTTGCACAAGCAAACGTTCTATGACGTTCCATAGATTACCAGCAGATTTTCCAGTCATCAAGATTATTTCAAACTGATTGCCGCAACGCGGTTGAACGGTTGCGTGCGCACCGTGAACGGCATGGAGACGCCCGGTGAGATGATCCACCGGGCGTTTCCATTCGCAATGTCCTAGATGTCAAAAACGTAGCGAGATCCAACGATCCGCTGACGACCGATGATAAACGGCCGCCGCTGCTCATCGAAAAAGAAGGCTTCCATATAAAACAAGGGTTCGCCAACGGGAACTGCCAACAGCCGAGCGACCTCGGGCGTTGCGCACGCGATCTCGAGCGTGCACGGGTCAGTAAACGAGGGCGTGCGGCCCGTCCGGTTGCGCACGAACTCAAAAATGGATTGGTTAGATAGAGGTGCCGTTGATAGATAGGCGTTGTCCTCGTAAACGTATATGTTGTTCTCAAGCATGACAGGGACGCCATCGGCAGTACGTACGCGCTCAACGCAAATCAGGTCAGTTCCAACGGGAACACCAAAGAACTGCGCTTCGGTGGAATCCGCCGGCAGTATCTTTCTCGAAATGACACGCGCCCCCGGTTCCATTCCGTTAACGCGGCATGCGTCCGAAAAACTCTGGACGTCATCCTTCTGGCGAATCTTGCGCTTGAGCTTGGGGGCATTGACAAACGTACCTTTCCCCTGTCGCTTCGTTAGATAGCCCTGCTGGACGAGCTCCTCAATAGCGCGTCGCACGGTAACGCGGCCAACTTTATAGCTCTCAGCCAATTCGAATTCGTTGGGTATCCGCATGCCTGCCTTATAGGCGCCGGAATTAATTTCGTTTTTAATGATATCGATAACCTGTTGGTACAGCGGTATCGCTGCTTTACCGTCAGTTGGCCCTTCAGTCGGTGGCATATACCCTCTCCCAGCACAATTAATTCTAAAACGGGCTTAAGGGCATTCAACAAGCCCTTAAGCCCGCATTAGCTTAAAGTATGCTAGGTGTCGCACCAAAATGTTGGCTATTTACTCATCAGACCCGAAAAACGCGCAACTACCGCGCTCCTAAGAAAGCGTGAGCAGCTCCGGCAGTTGGTCGATAATCTTGTCCGCGGCATCCTGGCTAAAGCCAAAGCGCTCCTCACGCTTGGCAATCACCGTCAGGCCGGCTCGCTTACCCGCGGCAATGCCCGGAACGGAATCCTCAACGCAGCAGCAGCGATTCGCGGGCAGCCCCAGCAGGTCCAGCGCATGCAGGTAGATGTCGGGCTCGGGCTTGCTCTCCTTAAACTGTTCACCGCTCACCACGTACTCAAAGGCATCCGACAGGCCGCACGCGCCAAGCACCTCCACGATGCTATTCATGGAAGATGAGCTGGCCAGCGCCACGCGTACGCCGCGACGCGGGAGCTCGCGAATCGTCTCCACAGCGCCAGGATTAATCAGGGCCTGATAATCGCGCGGGCG
>CAJMOL010000029.1 GCA_905215095.1 uncultured bacterium
GATTTTACAGGAGCGCGGCTATGAAGAGGGATGCCGAATTTCTTCAGCAAGAGGTCTTGCCCGCTTTAACGGGGCTCTGGCACATGTACTTTCGTCTTCTTTAATAATCGGCGCAGCATATAGTGCGCTTTGCCTTCTTCTTTTTGCAATAGCCATAATACGTGGAGGGCATAACTACTCGCACGACATGCTAACTGCATTTTTGCCCGCAATGATAGTCAACGCCGTATTGGTGATATCGGTTGCGCTGGAGACGGTGACCATCTATCGGATTACAGGCAGCGCTGTATTGAGCGGGGCTGCGATAATAATTGGATTTGTCATGAGCTTGACGCTCTACGGAACCTTCCTTCAGGCGCCCATACCATCCTTGCGATGGATTTTCTTTCTTCCGGGGCCGTACCTTGGAGTCGGATGTGCCCTTGGGTATAGCGATATGGGGCAGCTGACGCTTCTGGGATATGGCGCGGCAGCCAGCTGTCTATCGGTATTGATTTACGCTCTCGTGAGCTTTCGCGCTGGGGGTGTGCTCAATGGCTCGTCAGATTAAAAGACTTCTCCAGTCAGAATTGAAGCATGTGAGCAAATGGGCGTACGCCTTAATCCTGGTAATTTATGCGTGCATGGTGGTATTGCAGCTTAATTCTTTCCCGATGTGGTTCTGTAGCCTCCGTGAGAACAGTTTCTTGGGCTTTTTCCCAGACCCGACGCTTCGGCTATCGGCAGAGGATGTCCTTCTATTTGGTAATGCAGGGGTTTTTCGCGGTCTGCTGTTCAACGTAGCCCCGTTGGCTCATGCATTGTTCTTTCCGTTCATCGCGGCTTGTATTGTGCCGCGCTTTGTCAGTTCGGGCTTTATTGAGGAACCGTGGGGGTTGTCGGAGGCTCGGGGTGGGAAGCGTGTGTGCGCTATCGTTGCGCGAGTGGTGCTGTCTTCTTTTGCCCTTTTGGGCGCGTTTATCCTGTCGAGTGTCGTTTTGTACTGTCTTAACTGCGTAATCGTTTTGGATGCTCGGCAGTATTTCAACCTGAATATTTTTTGCTATCGACTTGTTCTTGCTGCCGCTGCCTGCCTTGCATACGTGGTCTCTTGCGTGATCGCTGTTTCCTATTTTGGGTCCGGCTTCGGTCCGATTGGCATGCTGTTGCTTGTCAACGTTGTAGCGATCTACATACAGATCGGGGCCAATTCCATGCTTCCGCTTCCAGCCTCGATGCTCATGTGGATTTGTGGCGTGACCCCGTTGGGGAATAGTCAATGCATTTCGATTCTAATTGACTGCCTAATAAACGTAGCAAGCGTTTTTGCCATTTGCTTTACCGTCGACCGATTGCGGTCGAGATTTCTTTGATTGCTTGTGAGGGATAATCATACCGAGCATACCAAATACAGCGGGGGCGGGCACCGTGACTGGTGTCCGCCCCCCGCTGGCATGGAAGGTTTAAGCCTGTGTGATTCGCGAGCTAGCGAGCCCGCTTAACCTTTGCCGCTGCCTCGACAAACGACTTCCACAGGTTAAAGTCGGTCTCGAGCGTCTTCCACGTGTACTCAGGGTGCCATTGCACGCCCAGGCAGAAAGGCTGGCCTTCGACCTCGATGCACTCGGGAACGCCGTCGGTTGCCTTGGCGACCAAGCGCGTGCTTTTACCCAGACGGTCGACGCAGCAGTGATGTGCCGAGTTGGTCTGGATCAGCCTGTGCCCGCCAACCGCGCGCTCCAGCAGCGAGCCCGGCACGACCTCGACGGGGTGCACGGGATCGTTGAGCACGTGGACATGGCGCCACTGCGTGTGGCCCTCGCGCGCGCCCAGGCTCGGCACGTCCATGCACAGGGTGCCGCCGGTGGCGACATTGAGCAGCTGCGTGCCTCGGCAGGTGGTAAAGAGCGGCTTCTTGGCGCGAAGCACCTCGTTAACCAGCTTAAACTCAAAACGGTCGCGAATCTCGCAGCACAGCGTGGGGTCGTAAGGACGCTCGTCGCCCCAGCGTTTGGGGTTGACGTCCGGGCCGCCGGGAATAGCGATACCGTCAGCGATTTCCACGTAATGACGGATAACATCGACGTCTTCGGTAATAGACATCTGCAGTGGCAGGCCGCCGGCGGCAAGGATGGCATCGACAAAGACGCTTGCGATTTCCTCGTTGGGGGAGAGCGTCTCGCTCAAAAAAGGCTTTGCCTCTTCCCAACGCGGCGCGACGAGGATGAGCGGACGGTCGGCGGGGGCGACGTCGACGTGCGGGGTGTAGGACGATGAGGTGCGGGTTCCGATCATGGTTGCGGCTTTCGAATCCGGGTGGACATGGCACAGGGGTGGCGCGGGGCAAACGTTACTGATGAATTTGCCCGCGTGGCAATTGGGTTAGTGGCCCTTGATGGAGTTGAGGAAGTCCTGGGCGCGCTTGGTCTGGGGATGGTCGAAGAACTCGTCGGGCGTGCCGGTTTCCACGATCTGGCCGTCGGCCATAAACACGACGCGGTCGGCCACGCGGCGGGCAAAGTTCATCTCGTGCGTGATGACGATCATCGTCATGCCTTGCTGGGCCAGACGGACCATGACCTCGAGCACCTCGTTGATCATCTCGGGGTCAAGGGCACTCGTGGGCTCGTCAAAAAGCATGGCCTTGGGCTGCATGGCGAGTGAACGGGCGATGGCCACGCGCTGCTGCTGGCCGCCCGAAAGCTGTGCGGGCACCTTGTCGGCCTGCTCGGCCACGCCCACGCGGCTCAGCAGGTCCATGGCACGCTCGCGAGCCTCCTCCTTGGACACGCCCAGCACGTCGACCGGCCCCAGCATGACGTTCTGCAGCACGGTCATATGTGCGAACAGGTTGAACTGCTGAAACACCATGCCCAGCTCGGCACGCATGCGGGCAAGATCCTTGCCTTCTTGCGGCAGGGGCTCGCCCTCGATGAGGATCTCGCCCGAGTCGATGGTTTCCAGGCGGTTGATGGTTCGGCACATGGTCGACTTGCCCGAGCCCGAGGGGCCAATCACCACGACGACCTCGCCGCGGTCGACCGAGAGATTGATGTCGTTGAGAACGTGCAGGTCGCCATAGTGCTTATCGACGTGTCTGAGCTCGATCAGCGGCTGATTGCCGGTGGAAGAGGTGCTCTGTGCCATGTGCTCGGCTCCTTATGACTCGAAATGGTAAAGCGTTAGCGGATGATGGTCGCGCCGGTCTTGTGCGAAACGTAGACAGCAGCCTTGTTAATCGCGACGTTGATGAGGATATAGATGACCGCGATAACCAGGTAGACCGACACGAGGGCGTCGTAGTTGGTAATGAGCACGCGGGCGTTTTGCATGAGGTCGGGGTAGCTCACCACATAGGCGACGGTGGTGTCTTTGACTACGACCACAAGCTGCGAAATCAACGACGGAATGATGAACCGAATGGCCTGCGGCAACACGATTTTAAAGGTGATTTTAGCTTTGGAGAGACCGAGTGCCTGGGCGGCTTCGACTTGGCCGCGCGGTACGGCGTTGACACCGGCACGGAAGATCTCGGCGAGTACGCCGGCGGCAGCGAGCGCGACGGGAAGCGTGAGCATCCAAAACGACGGCAGCGCGATCTTGTACTGGGGCAGCACCAAAAAGAAGAAGTAGATGAACAGCAGGCTCGGTACGCCGCGGAAGAAATCCGTGAGCACGCGGCAGACCAGCTGCAGCGGCTTGATGTCGCTCGTGCGGCCGAGCATGAGGGCGAGGCCCAGTACCAGCGCGATGGCGCCAGCGGTGAGTGCGACTTTAACGGTGCCCTCAAAGCCGGCAAGCAGGAACTTCCAGGTGGTGAGGTGCGTAAAGAAATACCAATAGTGGACCGAAAGCTGGCCGGTCACATAAAAGCGCTGCAACACGAGGGCGAAGAGCACGGCGACGGCAACAAGCGAGATGGCGGTGCCGATGCGAATCTTGGCGCGCATTTTGGGGCCGGGAGCCTCGTAGAGCGCATCGCGCATGGTGAGCGCGGAGGTGGAGTGCTTGCTCATCGGAGGATCCTCACCTTCTTATCGATGTAGTTGCCAATGTGGCTCACCACAAAGGCCGTGCCCAGGTAGCCGAGCGCCGAGATAAAGAACGCGGCGACGCCGCCGAGCGAGCGCGTGTTGATGTAGCTCACCACGCCGGTGAGCTCTTGCGGTTGCAACGGTACCTGGCTGCCGAGCGCGGTGGTGAGCATGACAGCGATAAAGAGGTTGGTCATGGGCAGCACGCTCGAGCGCAGCGCCTGCGGAATCACGATCTTGGCGAGGATACGGCTGAAGCTCATGCCCAGCGAGCGGGCGGCTTCCACCTGGCCGACGCCGACGGTGTTGATGCCGCTCATAAAGTTCTCGGAGCCAAAGGCCGAGCCCAAAAGGACCGTGGCGACGATAACGCAGGTGCGGTAGGGCAGGACGACCTTGAGCGGCGGCAGCGCATAGACGACGATGATGAGCAGTGCGATGCCGGGGATGTTACGGAAGACCTGGACATACAGGTCGCCAAAGACGCGCAGCGGCTTGAGCGGCGACACGCGCATCACGGTGACGGCGACGGCCAGCACCATGGCGATGGCAAACGACTCAAGCGTCATGCCCCAGGTTGCTAGCAGCGCGTCGATATAGTTCTGGCCATAGAGCGACCAGAGCTCGGAGAGACTCATGCGGACCTCCCGCCGATAAGGAAAGGGGCTCCCGTGTGTACGGAAGCCCCGACAACTCTGTGAGGAAACAGTTTACCGCAATAAAGCGCATCATGCGTTTCCGTATGGTTTCGTTGCGGCTGTTACCAGGATCGCTGCCTAGGCGCCGATCTCGGGCAACTCGGGAACATTGGTGTCGCCCGTACGGTCGCCGATGCAGATCTGCCACAGCTCAGTCCAGGTGCCATCGTCCTCGATCTTCTTAAGGAAGTTGTTGACAAAGGCGACGCCGTCGGAATCGAGCGGCAGACCGATGCCATAGGGCTCCTTGCTGCCGAAGGGCTTGCCGGCGATCTTGTACTTACCGGGCTCGCGGACCAGGGCGCTCTGCTGCATGTTGTTATCGATGACGTAGGCATCAACGCGGCCCTGCTGGAGTGCCTGGCGGGCCTCCTCGTCGGTCTTGAACTCCTGCTGGCTGGCCTTGGGGGCGAACTCCTCCAGAATGGCGGGGCCGTTGGAGCCGGACTGGACGGCGACGTTCTTGTCGGCCAGGTCGTCGACGCTCTTGATGTCGTCGTTATCGGCGAGCACCAGGATAGCCTGCTGGGTGTAGTAGTAGGGGCCGGCAAAGGAGACGAGCTTCTTGCGCTCGTCAGTGATGGTGTAGGTGGCGAAGACAGCGTCGACCTGGCCGTTCTGCAGGACGGACTCACGCGTGTCCGAGGTTACCTGGGTGATCTCGACCTTGTTCTCGCCCAGAATGTAGTTGGACAGGAGCTGTGCGATGCCGGCGTCGAAGCCGCGGGTCTGACCGTCCTTCTCGTTGAGGAGGGAGAAGAGCGTGGAGGTCTGAACGCCACCGATCTTAAAGACGCCGGCGTCCTTGACGGCCGTGGCCCAGGTGCTGGCGGCGATGGCGTCGTCATCGGCCTTGGGGCCGTTGTCGACGAGCTTGTCGAATGCCTTGGCATCGAGCGTAGCGGAAACCTCGGTATCCTCGGAGCCCTTGGAGGAGCCGGCGGCGGAACCCTTGTCGGCCTCGGCGCTGGTGTCGGAGCAGCCGGCAAGACCAAGGCCGGCGACGGTTGCGAAGGTAGCGGCGACAAAGCCGCGGCGGTCGAGAACGACCTGCTGGGAGAGGTTCTTGCTCATGGTAGAACACCTTTCTCAATAAAATCCCTAGCGGTTGAGTAGAGTTATACCCTATCGCGCTCAAATGGGTCAACACGAAATAACTCAGAAACATACTTACCTTATGGGTAATTCTACCTACCAAAAAGGGACAGGTTTATTTTGGCAGGTTTTATCTGGGCAAACGTCGCTTATTACAGCTGAGATAGCGCTTTGCAGACGGCATGGTCGGTGCGGCGGCATGTCTTGCTGCTTTGTCTCAATCTGTAACAGTTAGACGAGGAAATGGGTTCTACCTGTTACAGATCGAGATTTTCTCTTCAGGGGAATTCGAATGTCTCAATCTGTAACATCTGGACGGACAAAAGGTCTCTATCTGTTACAGATTGAGACAAAGGTCAGGGACTAAGACGTCTTATCTAGATCTGTAACAGTTAGACGGGAATTCGGGCCATAGATGTTACGGATCGAGATATTCGCGCCGCGAAAATAAAAACCTCCGCAGGGGGCGCTTCCCTTGCGGAGGTTTTCTTACTCGTTGAGTAGTCTTACGGCTTCGGCGGCCATGTTCTCGACCGTCATGCCGTTCTGCGCGAGCAGTTCGTTGGGATCGTAGCGGTCGGGAAAGCCCTTGGCGATGCCAAAGGTGCGCGTGCGCAACGGCGTGCATGCCAGATAGCATGCCACGCGCTCGCCCCAGCCGCCGTCCAAGATGCCGTCCTCGAGGGTGACGACGACGCGATGCTCGGCGGCAAGGCTGTCGAGGAACTCGCGGTCAAGCTCGGCTGCGAAGCGCGGATTGACGAGCGTGGCCTCGATACCGTACTCGGCAGCCAAGCGGTTTGCCACGCGCTCGCCCAGCTCAAAGAAATCGCCGAGCGCGAGCACGGCAACGTCGCGGCCCTGACGCACCACGTTGTAGCGAACGGCGCTGTAGTCGGTGTCCTCAGCGGGCGCCAAATCGGGGCGGCTTACCAGGCCGATGCCCGGTACACGGATCGCGACGGGATGCTCGCGATGGTCGAGCGACCAGCTCAGCATGGACAGGTATTCCTCCATGCAGGCCGGCGCCAAGTAGTGCATGTTGGGAAGACCGCCCAACATGGAAATATCAAAGAACGAGAGGTGCGTCTCGGACGTGGTGCCAAAGATTGACGCACCAAACACCAGGATGGTTGCAGGGGCGTCGTTGAGGCACAGGTCGTGCCACAGCTCGTCGTAGGCGCGCTGCAAAAACGTGCCGTACACACCAAAGACTGGCTTGGCGCCCGAGCGTGCAAGCGCGGTGGCAAAGGTCACAGCGTGCTCCTCGGCAATGCCCACATCGACGAACTGTTTGCCGGCGGCAGCGCGAAGCTCGGGTGTAAAGCCCATGATGTAGGGCGTGGCGGCCGTGATGCCCACGACCTGCGGATCGCGCTCGATGGCGGCGCTGAGCGCCTCGCCCGTAATGTCGGCATAGGTGCGCGGTGCAGGCTCGCTCGGATGGCCCGGGCAGAGCTTGCGCCCAGTCGCCATGTCAAACGGACCCACGTGGTGCCAGCGTTCCGGGTCGCTCTGGGCTGGCTCAAAGCCCTTGCCCTTGGCGGTGGAGACGTGCAGCACGATGGGGTGATCGATATTGCGCAGTTCCTGCAACGCGTCGACGAGGGCCAACACATCGTTACCGGCGTCCAGGTAGCGGTAATCGAGCCCCATCGCGCGGAAAATGTTGCGCTCACAGGCGCCGTTGCTGGCGCGCAGCTCGGCCAGATTGCGATACAGGCCGCCATGGTTCTCGGCGATGGACTGGTCGTTATCGTTGACGATGATGATCAGGTTGCTATCGAGTTCGGCGGCATTGTTAAAGCCCTCAAACGCCAGGCCGCCCGAAAGCGAGCCGTCGCCAATAACGGTAATGACGTTATACGTGTCACCCGCCAGGTCGCGCGCGTGGGCAAGACCGCAGCCCAAGCTCACCGAGGTCGAGGTGTGACCCATGGCAAACAGGTCATGCTCGGACTCGTCGGGATTGGCAAAGCCAGAAGCCTCGCCAAAACGTTCCGGATCGATATAGGTATACGCGCGCCCGGTCAGCGCCTTGTGGGCGTAGGTCTGGTGCGAAACGTCAAAGACAATCTTGTCGATAGGGGAGTTAAACACGCGATGAAGCGCAACCGTAAGCTCAACGACGCCCAGGTTGGGGGCAACGTGTCCGCCGACAGCGGCGGAGCTTTCGAGGATGGCGTGGCGAATCTCGCCGCAGAGCAGCGGAAGCTCGGCGCGGTCGAGAGCCTTGACGTCCTCGGGCGTTGTCGTTTGCGTAAGCAGCATCGTTGTGGGTTACTCCATGCGAATCGAGCGCCGGCGCTCCCTCGGCCGACACAATTGCACAAGACAGTCTCGCACATTTTGGCGTTTGATATGTGACGGCGGCGCGGTAATTCGCCAACTGGTGGGGCAAAACGTTTTGTCCGATGCCATACTGATGTGTTCCATGATGTTTTTATCGATTGTGCGCAGGCCGTGGCTTGTCGCCGCGGGCCGCTGGAAGGAGGCAGCATGTCCGATACCGTTCGTGCCGAGAAAATCGCGCGCGAGGTTGACTATGCCGCCCGTCAGCTCGCCCAGGCGGGCCGCTTGGACCTGACGCACGGGTTTATCCAGCATGGTGATGTGACGGTCTATGCACATGTGACCTCGGTGGCGCGGGCAAGTCTGTCCTTTGCCGAGCGCCTGGGCCGTGTCGGTGTCTCGGTCGACCGCGCCTCGTTGCTGCGCGGGGCCCTGCTGCACGATTACTTTCTCTATGACTGGCACGATCCCGACCCAAGCCATCGGCTGCATGGCTTTCGCCACCCGTTTTTTGCCCTGGCGCGAGCCGAAGAGGATTTTGAGCTGACGTCTCGTGAGCGGAATATTATCGTGCGCCATATGTTTCCGCTGGTGCCGGTGCCGCCGACGTGTCGTGAGGCATGGATTGTATGCCTGGCGGATAAATGGTGTGCTCTGCGCGAGACGATCGCCGGCCGTCTGCCGCGCAAGGACGAGGCAGACGATGGCGTGAGTGACGAATCGAGCGAAAAGAGGAGAGGGTAGACGGTGGGGACCGCGATCGACATGGCATTTGACGGCGCGACGCTTGCCGCCTGTCCGCTCTCGGCGCTGGTGCTCTCGTTTGCCTTCTACGGTTTCTGCGGCTGGGCATGGGAATCGACAGTCTGCGCCATGCTCAACCACGGACGATTTGCCAACAGTGGCTTTTTGCTGGGGCCGTGCTGCCCTATCTATGGCGCGGGCGGCATTGCCTGCTGGCTGCTGTTGCGTGGGATTCCGGATGCCTCGAGCCAGTTTGTCGCTGCAGCGCTCGTATGCAGCGTGATTGAGTACAGCGTAGGCGTGCTGTTGGAAAAAACAACGGGCGCTCGCTTTTGGGATTACTCGCACCTGCCGTTTAACTTGCACGGACGCATCTGCCTGTACTGGGCATGCGCGTTTGGCCTGGGTGCGCTGTGCATTTGCCGTTTAGTGGAGCCGGCATTGCTGGGGCTGCTTGGCCATCTGCCGGTGCTGATTGTGCGGCTGTCCGCCTTTATCCTGCCGGAGATCCAGAATATCACCGCCAAGGACGACATGGAACTTGAAAAAATGGGAGAGCGCAAGCAGGCTGTGTTCGCCATCATCCCGGATAATGACGGCACCTTTAATTACATCGTGGGTATGCTCTACACCTGCGCCTTTCAGAGCCTTTACTATCAGGCCGACAAGGTACACCAAGGGGCGCTGCCCGTTCCCGTGCGAATGATGATGGACGAGTTTTGTAATGTCTCCCTCCCGGATGATTTCGGCAAGCTGCAAGCTACCATGCGCAGCCGCAACATCATGTCCACCATCGTCCTGCAAAACATTTCTGCGTTGAAAGCCCTGTTCAAGGATGACTGGGAGGGTCTGATCGGCAACGCGGATACGCTGCTGTACTTAGGCGGCAACGAGGTCAGCACCTTCAAATATATCTCCGAACTGCTGGGCAAGGAAACGCTGGATACCCGGACGCGCAGTGTTTCCAAAGGGCGCAGCGGCTCCAGCAGTGTGAACTACCAGCAGACCGGGCGGGAACTGATGACCCCGGATGAGGTGCGGGCGCTGGATAATGACCACTGTATTCTGTTTATCCGCGGAGAACTGCCGGTGATGGACAGAAAGTATGACATCCTAAAGCATCCCAGCCTGAAGCTGACGGAGGATGGCGGTGCCGCACCGTATATCCACCGCCCCGGCCTGACCTATGCGCTGGAGGACTTGCCGTTGTCCACGGACAGCTGGGAGTCCATTGAAATTATTGAATGAATAGGAGAATGACACCATGAAGAAGAATCGTATTCCGTCTGAAGCCAACCGCAGGACTATCCGGGCCGGGCGCTGCTATGGGGCGCTCGTTTTGACCATGCTGGCCTGTGCCGCCATGACCTGCCCTGCGCTGGCTGCTGACGATCCTCTTACCATCGTCGGAAACCTGTCCGACTTTGTGTTTTCCATCATCAAGGCATTGGGCGTTATCATCCTCGGCTGGGGCATCGTGCAGGTGGGTATGTCCATCCAGTCCCACGATGCCAGCCAGCGAACGCAGGGCTTTCTGTGCCTGTTCGGCGGCCTGATGATCGCCTTTGCCAAGGAAATCTTGACCGCCATTGGCGCGGTGTAACGGAAGAGGGGCAGGCCATGGAGCCTGCCCCTCTTACTTCTCTGGAGAAATGGGGTGATATAAATTGAATAACTGGATCATCGGCAATCTGCAATCAGCCTTCGATACATGGAACGAAAAGCTGACAGAGATATGGAGCCTTGTTACCGCCACGCCGCAGACCTTCCGCGGCGGCGAGCTTTGGAATACCATCGTCACCATCAATGACGGTCTGAAAGCCTTTGGCTATGGCTTGCTGGTACTGTTTTTTGCTATGAGTGTGTTTCACTCCGCTGCCAGCTTCCGCGATCTTCAGCGCCCGGAGTTTGCCCTTCGGCACTTTATCCGCTTTGTTTTGGCTAAGGTGGCAGTTGGTGGCGCTATGGAGATTATGACCGCCATGTTTTCTATATGCGGCGGTATAGTACAGTCTATCATGGGCAGCATCGGCGGTATGAGTTCTGCCGGAGTGACTATGCCGCAGGAAATCATTGACGCCATTGAGGAAGTGGGCTTCTTACAGTCTGTTCCGCTATGGATGGTCACATTTTTGGGCAGCTTGTTCATTACCGTGCTGTCCTTCATTCTGATTATGACCGTCTATGGACGCTTTTTCCGGCTGTATATGTTTACGGCGCTGGCTCCGCTGCCGTTGGCTTCCTTCGCAGGAGAGGATACCAGCTTTATGGGAAAAGCCTTTCTCAAAAGCTACATCGGCGTCTGCATGGAGGGGGCTGTCGTGGTGCTGGCCTGTCTGATTTTCTCTGCCTTTGCGTCCAGCGGCGCACCGATCGTAGATACATCCCTGCCCGTTGTCACGATGAGCTGGCAATATGTGGCGCAGACGATTTTCAATATGCTGATATTGGTTGCGCTTATCAAGGGGGCGGAACGGATTGCAAAGGAGATGTTCGGGCTA